>DATHVY010000085.1:0-1557 GCA_035461045.1 Planococcus sp. (in: firmicutes) | reverse complement strand
TCCACCACGATCAAAATTTCATCCCCGGCTTCCTGGCGCATAACTTTGGCGATGTGCTTTGCATCATCGCCAGTTATTGCCACTATTCGGTTTTCGGGAATTTCGCCTTCAATAAAATATCTTTGCATCAAAGCACCCCGTTATTCCGGTTTTTTGGAAATGATGGTCACCCAGTCTTCCATCATCATAACGTCCTCGATTACAAACCCTGAAGCAGTCAATGCCGTTTTCACGTCATTTTTCTTGGCTGCAATTATGCCCGAAGTGATATAGAATCCACCAGGTTTCACCACATTAAAGGCGTCATCCGTAAATGAGATGATGATCTCGGCAAGAATATTAGCCACAACCACATCACCCGGCTTGTCAATCGCATCCACCAGATTGCCTTCGGTTACATTGACAATATGCTGCACCTTATTTAATTTGACGTTGATGCCTGCAGCTTTCACCGCAATCTCATCCAAATCGAGCGCGTGAACTTCACTCGCTTCAAGTAATGCTGCTCCAATCGCCAAAACACCTGAACCGGTACCGATATCAAGAACACGGTCCCCGGCTTTAACGGTTTTTTCAAGCGCCTGCAGACTCATGACCGTTGTCGGGTGGGTACCCGTTCCAAAAGCCATGCCTGGATCCAACTCGATGATCAGTTCATCACTGGATACCGGTTGGTAATCTTCCCACGTCGGCACAATCGTAAAACGTTCCGAGATTTTCACAGGATGATAGTATTTTTTCCAGGCAGTAGCCCATTCTTCTTCATTTACTTCAGAGATGGTGACAACATTTGATCCAATATTGATATCAAACTTGACCAGATTATTAATGCCCAGTTTTATTGCCTCAACCGTTTCACCCAAGAAACTGTTTACTGGCAGATAAGCTTTCAAAATGACTCCCTTTTTCGGGAAATCATCCGGATTCAAAGAGTAAATTTCGCCAAACTGGTCTTCTCTTTCTTTTGTAAGATCTTCTGAATCTTCAATGACCACTCCGCTGGCTCCTGCCTCATGCAAAATATTCGCAACAGGCTCAATCGCTTCGTTTGTCGTATGAATCGAGAACTCTGACCATTTCAAGTACTGCCCACTCCTTTAGTTGTATTAATCACCTTTTATGGTGCGTTTGATCTTTGCAAACAAAGAACTGCTTTGTTCCTCTGGAATGTCTCCGCTGATTTCGGCAAATTCACGAAGCAACTGTTTTTGTTTTTCGTTCAGCTTGGTCGGAGTTTTAACCCGGACGATAATATGCTGATCGCCTGTTCCATAACCATGGACATTCTTGACACCTTTGCCTTTTAAGCGGAATTTCGCACCGCTCTGGGTACCTGCAGGAATCTTCAACTTGACTTTTCCTGATACTGTCGGCACTTCAATTTCGTCTCCAAGCGCTGCTTGGGCATAAGTGATCGGCAGATCCAGGAAGATGTCGTCGTCTTCACGTCTGAAGGTTTTGTGGGGTTTGACACGGAACACTACATACAGATCTCCTGCAGGTCCTCCGTTAAAACCTTCACTCCCCTGTCCGCTTACCCGCAATTGCTGTCCATCA
>DATHVY010000084.1:0-12386 GCA_035461045.1 Planococcus sp. (in: firmicutes) | reverse complement strand
GATATTACCCTTGACATGCAGTATGAGCTGCCCGGAAAATTGATTGGCAAAGTGGCAAATACGCTGATCATCAAAAAGCTGATGGATAACTCCGTGGAACACACGCTGTATAACTTAAAGTATATTTGTGAAACTTCCGATGTTTACAGCATGCACAGAGATTGAGTTGTGATTTTCGGCAGGACCAACTGATGAAAACAACGGCAATCATCTTTTTGAAACAGCCACTCTCTCGATATCCATCACCGGGAGCGGCTGTTTTTGTATTTCGTAAACTTACCGATTCATTGCTGTCAAATTCTATAAACGTTCCTCTATCCAGTCAATCACTTCATCGTAGATTTTAAACTTGGCTGGTTCATTGAAGATTTCGTGCATAAGAGAAGCATAAATTTTCAAGGTTTTGTCCCTCGAACCGATGTCACCATAAAAGTCGCGGGAATCTTTTTCCGCGACAAGCCCATCTTCATTGCCATGAAGCACAAGCACCGGATCGACGAAGCTCTCTGCATGTTCTTTCAGCCAGGCGATTCCCGGTCCGAACTGATTAATGAGGGCCACCGAAATTTTCTTCTCCACGAGCGGATCTTCTCCGTATGCTTTCACAACTTCCGGATCACTGCACACCCCTTCCCCCAGCTCGTTGTCCAGATAAGTTTCTTCTGGCAGGTCCATCGGAAGTACACCAAAGATTTCTTTGTTATAGCGGGTCAATGCACCGGACAGCACGATGCCAGCCGCTTCTTTCGGATATTTCGTCCCGAATGACGCTGCCGTAAACCCGCCCATGCTGTGGCCGATCAAAAAGATCGCTTGTCCCGGGTTTTCTTCCTTGGCCAGGTCCATGACCGTTTTCAGATCATCGGGCATTTCGTTAAAATCCTTGAAATGGGTCCGTTTCCCTTCAGAACGCCCGTGTCCCCGCTGTTCATAGCGGTAAACGGTAAAGTCATGTTTCGCTAGTGTTGCAGCCAGCGCATCGTAACGTCCCAAGTGTTCGGCCAAGCCATGTGATATTACTATTACCGCCTTTGCTTTGTCCGCTTCGTCTTTGCGTGTGAACAATTGTATGCCATCAAAAGACCGGATCATTCGTTCTTCGCTCATCATCATTCCTCCAATTCGTCTTCGTCTCTTCTTAACTTCTAGTATTCTCGATGAAGCAAAAAAACCCTTCTGAATAAAGTTCTGTTTTCAAAAGTCCCTCATTTTACATCGTGCACGATTTAATATATAGTTGTGAAGATAGAACTGATGGAGTGATGAGATGGAACATGGATTGAAACTGGAGCAGCAGCTGTGCTTCGAAGTGTACAAGGCGTCGAGCAATTTCACGAAAATGTATGCACGCGTCCTGGAGCCTTTTGGGCTGACCTTTACGCAATACCTTGTTCTACTGGTGCTGTGGGAGGACGATCACATTTTAATGAAAGACATCGGACAACGACTAGGCCTCGGGACCGGAACGCTGAATCCAATCATCAACCGGATGATCGCACAAGGCCGTTTAACCAAAGCTCAATCGCTGGACGATAAGCGGGCGTGGATCGTTTCACTCTCAGACAAGGCGAAAGCGGAACATGAACCGATTAGCCGAGCGATACACGACAAGTTAGTAAGCTGCGCTTCCCCGGATGTTGACGCAGTCGAATTGATGAAGAACTTGAAGTCCTTGAATGCATTTTTTGGAGAAATGGATTTGTGATGAAAACTGATTGAAAAAAGGAGCGAATCGAAGATGAGTATATATGAATTCAACGCAACAAAACCGGGTGGCGAGGTTTACCCGTTGAGCGAATATCAGGGTAAGGCGATGCTGATTGTCAATACGGCAACCAAATGTGGTCTGCGCGGCCAATTTGATGGCCTGGAGAAGTTATACCAAAAATACAGCGACGAAGGACTGGTCGTACTCGGCTTTCCTTCCGACCAATTCGGCCAAGAGTTGAAAGATGCTGACGAAGCGGCAGAATCCTGCCGGATGACTTATGGCGTGACATTCCCGATGCATGAAATTATAAAAGTGAACGGCAAGGACGCCGACCCGGTCTTTAAATACTTAACTGACAACAGCAAAGGCTTTCTCGGCAGCGGCATCAAATGGAACTTCACCAAGTTCCTCATCGACAAAGAAGGCAACCTCGTTTCGCGTTTCGGTCCGAAAGACAAACCCGAATCGTTCGAAGACAACATCCGCCAAGTGCTGCAGAAATAATTCAAAACAGGCGATCCTGAGAGTCATATCACATGACTATCAGGATCGCCTGTTTTCAGTTTCTATTCGTCCTCGATTATTCCGTTAGCCAATTGAATGGTTTGATGTTGCGTAACGCCGAATTTTTTGTAAGTCAGTTGCAGCTCTTCGATATCGTTGTCAATGTTGCTGCCATTGAACTCCACCCGCAATACCAAAATGAATTCATCCTCTACCTGATAGTCTGTATAAGGCACCAAATCGTCGACCATTCCTTGGCCGACCACCGTTTCTTCATCCATTATTCCAATGGCATCCCCATGGTCCTTGTCCACCAAGCCGTCGACAAAAGCCCGGACATGAAATTCATCTTCACCGTTTTGGACAATCGTACCATCCCTCTTGTGAAATTGGATGTCTTCAAGCGTCGGACTGCCCAACCCCTCCCAGTCAAAGCTGTAGCCCATATAAATCGCTTGGCCACCATCAAGAAGCTCAGCTCCAGCAGTTGGGTAAGCCCACATCTCAAACTCGCCATCGCGGCTCACGTAATGAAAGATCGACCAAACACTCGCCGTCAACATCAATAAAGCAGCTGTTAAAACCACTTTCTTCTTCATTCTTTTCCCCCTTGAGTTCGCGATAACCGTAATAAAGCTCTATAAATCATCATACATCTTTTACATAATTTAGAATAGTATGCATTTATTGTTTTCGGCGACACCAGACTCTTCAATCCATTTTTAGACTGTTAGTTTTTATCTATAATTTGTTATAATTTTCTAAACGAAAGGGGAAGAACCGTGAAGAAACCTCTTAAATAAATTTTCATTATCAATTAACCACCATCGTGCCCGGAGATTATAATGGACAATTTTAAGCTCTCTCAAAGGACTCTGTACCAAATTTCCACTTGATGCTCGGTTTCAATCGTGTGGACTTTCTCCAACTGAATTTCCAGGTCTTCGAGACCTTCGAACATCCGGAGACCCTTTCCAAGCAGTATCGGGGCAATCGAAACCTGCACCATATCTGCGAGTTTGGCCCGGAGCAGCTGCTGTCCGACGTTTGCTCCCAGCACGACAACGTCTTTGCCGCCCGCTGCCGCTTTTGCCTGCCGGATGGCCGATTCGATGCCATCTGTCACGAACGTGATCGTCAATTGATCATTTTCCTTCGGATGGCGTTCGGGCGGCTGATGAGTCAGCACAAATAACGGCACCTGGAATTCATAGTCGTCCGCGTAAGCATCTGTATCCTCCGTCGTTTCAAAGGTGTTGCGTCCCATTACAACCGCTCCGGTATTTCCCATCTCCGCCAGCAATTCTGCGTTTGGCTTGTAGCTTGCATACAGCTTTTGCATGTCTCCATTCCGGTCGTTGACAAATCCATCAAGTGACATGACCATCCCGAAATTCACACGGGTCATCGCTTTTCCTCCTCGTCTCCTTTTCTATAGACCCCACTAACTTTTCCAGACAATTCTTTCTTCTATTATAAATCGGCTTCCTCGGGACAAACAATAGTTAAGCTACAAGTTAGACCGAGCCCATAATAACGTTATATGTAATTGTGTCCAAAAATTCCCACGCACTATATATTTATGTAAAAGCGCAACTTGCCGCTATGCGAGTGCCCTTATTTTTGCTATTATTCAATTAATAATAATGGAGGAGGCGCTGACATTGGGAAGGATTTGCTGATCATCGAGGGAGCCGCGGCACGTTACGGGTTTTCCTCCCGCATCTTGAATCGTCATTTGCATGATACTTATTTCGCGATGCTCCCGAATGTCTATTACCGCTTGTACCCACAAAACACGTACGCACAACTTTGAAAGGGCTTGGCGCCGGAACGAACGCGCCCCCTGACATCGCGCTCTGGATCTGCACTGGGCTTTCCCGTGCATGTTCCACCTGGCTTTTAAGAGATCAATCCGGAGGTGAATCCCTGCTTTCAGGGAAATAATTGGACATAATCACACTATTGAATTTGATACTATTGGTCGTTTTAATCGGCTTGACTGCGTTCTTCGTCGGCTCTGAGTTTGCCGTCGTTAAAATCCGGATGTCTCGACTTGAACAATTGGTGGCAGAAGGAAATAAAAAAGCAGTGATTGCACAAAAAGTATCCAGCAACCTGGATTATTATCTGTCTGCCTGTCAGCTTGGAATAACAGTAACCGCTCTCGGTTTGGGTGCTTTAGGTAAACCGACAGTTGAACGTTTGCTATATCCTGTATTCGACTATTTAGAGGTCTCAGCAACTGCCGCTTCCACGGCATCTTACGCGATTGCGTTTTTGCTCGTGACTTTTCTCCATGTGGTAATTGGAGAAATGATGCCGAAAACCTTGGCTATCCAGTACGCAGAAAAAATGACCTTGCTTCTTGCACGTCCGCTCTATTTGTTCGGCAAAATCATGTTCCCTTTTATTTGGACATTGAACGGCACGGCTGGGCTGCTTCTCAAGTCATTTGGAGTAAAACCCGCCAAGCATGACCAAGCTTACTCGGAAGATGAACTGAAAATTGTCATGGCGCAAAGTTTCGAAGGTGGCGCTCTCAACAAAACAGAGCTGTCTTATATGGAAAATGTTTTCACATTCGATGAACGGACCGCTGAAGAAATCATGGTGCCGCGCACGGGATTGATCACATTGGACAAGGATATGACTACGCAGGAAATCATCCAGACGATGGATGAACATAATTACACACGTTATCCCGTAACTGAAACAGGCGACAAGGACGACATCATCGGCTTTGTTAGCTCGAAGAAAATGCTTCCGCATATCGTTGCCGGTCGCAAACACACGCTGGATGACTTTATCCATGAAATTCCTTCCGTTTTTGAAGAAACCAGCCTGCAAAACTCCCTTCTCATCATGCAGAATGCACATGTCCATGTAGCGCTTGTGACGGATGAGTATGGTGGAACGGCTGGCATTATTACATTGGAAGACATTCTCGAAGAAATCGTCGGGGAGATTCGGGACGAATTCGATACCGATGAAGTCGCGGACATTCGCAAAGTTGGCGACAAGAAATACCTGATCAGCGGGCGCGTTCTTCTCGAAGACCTGCATAACCGTTTCGGACTGACTTTCAATGAGCATGAAGACATCGACACAATCGGCGGCTGGATTCATTTCCAACTCCCGGACTCGGTCCAAAAAGGCGTCAAAATACAAAAAGGCAAATATTCCTGGACTGTTGTCGAAGTGGAAAACCATACAATCATCCAAGTCCTGTTCTCTGAAGAGATCAATGACAACTAATCGATGAACACTATGCAAACTCAATACTTACGGAGGTGAATCCCCTCACTGGGGAACATAATTGGACAGTATACTCATCATTAACTTGATTTTGATTGCAACGTTAATTCTGCTTACTGCGTTTTTTGTAGGCGCTGAATTCGCGATCCTGAAAGTGCGGATGTCAAGGATTGACCAGTTGATAAGCGAAGGAAACAAAAAGGCGGTACGCGCCAAAGAAGTGGCGAATGAGCTGGATTATTACCTGTCTGCCTGCCAATTGGGAATCACCATTACCGCGTTGGCACTCGGGGCATTAGGGGAACCCACAGTGGCTCGGATACTCGGGCCGTTCCTGCAAGATTTGAACGTTCCTGCAGCGACTTCAACTATCCTATCCTATGCCATTGCCCTGTCGATCGTCACTTTCCTGCACGTAGTAATCGGGGAACTCGCACCGAAAACGCTGGCCATCCAGTTTGCCGAGCGAATGACGCTTTTGCTTGCACCGCCGCTGTATTGGTTCGGCCGGATCATGTATCCGTTTATCTGGTTTCTCAATGGCTCGTCCCGAGTGCTTTTGCGCCTGTTCGGCGTGGAACCGGCAGGCCATGAACAAGCCCACTCGGAAGAAGAGTTGAAATTGATTATGGCGCACAGCTACAAGAGTGGAGAAATCAATCGTACCGAACTGGTTTATCTGGAGAATATATTCGCTTTCGATGACCGCATTGTCCGAAATATCATGATTCCACGCAAAAAAATGGTGACGATCGATGCTTCGATGTCGCGCGAAGACATGTTTTCCCTGTTCGATGATCACACATACACACGCTTTCCGGTGACCAAGAATCACGATAAAGACCAAATCGCAGGCTATATCAACACGAAGGAAATGTTGACGAGCATGGCGGCCGGCAGAGAAGGCAGCATCGATTCGTTCGTTCATGAAATGCCGCGTTTCTTAGAAATCACTCCCATTCAGGCGGTATTGACAAAAATGCAGCAAAGCCGCGTGCACATCGCGCTCGTGACCGATGAATTCGGTGGAACTTCCGGCATCGTCACGATGGAAGACATCCTCGAAGAGATTGTCGGAGAAATCAGCGATGAAGACATCCAGCTGAGTCGTTAACACCCATCTTAAAAATAAACAAAGCCGGCCGGTTCTCGGGCGGCTTTGTTTATTTTTTCACATCATAACTCAGTTCAACAAACTGGCCGAATGTGTTTGTGCCTATCAACTCGAGGTCCAAGCGATATTCACCTTCCGGAAACAGCGGAATGCCACTGCCTAGGATGACGGGGGCGATTGTCACGATGATTTCATCCACCAGACCTTCGCTCAGGAATGCACGAATCAGTTCTCCTCCGCCCATCAACCAGATTTTCTTTCCTTTCCTTTGCTTCAACCTTCGCACGAACAAGGAGACGTCACCGCTGACAAACTTCACATTGCGCGTGTCCTTATGCTCAGACCTTGAGAACACGAAACAATCACGGCCTTTATACGGAAATTCCTCCAACTCCTGTGCCATCAGCCAATCGTACGTTCTCTTTCCCATAATGACCGTGTCGGTGGTCTCATAGAATGCTTCGATGCCGTTATCCCCTTCTCCCTCCACCTCGAACAGCCAGTCCAGTGATTCATCTTTTGTCGCAATGTATCCATCGAGTGTCGTTGCGATAAAAATCGAGACTTTCCGCTGTGAATCCATTGTTATCCCTCCCCGCTTCTATATTCACTTCGTTAATTATGCCCTTTTCAGATACTGTTTAGTTTCGCCCCTTGCCCATCCATTTCCTGCTCACCGCCATTCAATTGCCGTTTGTTCATTGATACGCCACTGAAAATTGATATTCAATTTATATTCATCCGCTATGATGAATTGGAATCAGTATGAAATTGAATAGGAGTGAGTTTCATGAATAAGTTTTTGCACCCGATCACGGATTGGGTTTCGACAAAACGGGGGATGTGGATCACCATCACCATTTGGTTGATCATGATGATTGCGCTCAGCATGGGCCCAAGGGTGAGCGATTATCAAGTGGCGAATTTCCAATCACTGCCGGATGATGCAGAATCGATCATCGCGGATGATAAACTGAAAGAATACTTCCCGAATGATGAGGGAACCCCCGGCATTCTGGTCTTCCATAATCCGGAAGGCGCAGTCGCCATTGAAGAAGTCCAGGAAATCCTGGCTGAAATTTCTGCGGCAACTATCACTGGCGTCGACTCGATCGTCGATATTAGCCAGTTGCCTCCTCCTGCCCTTGAAGGCTTTATATCGGAGGATGGCACAACAATAATTGTACCGATGACGCTCGAAGCCGGACTCGGCAGCGCCGATTTCGCAGAGGTCAACGATGAAGCAAGTGAGATCGGCAATCGCACTGCAGCTGCCTTCGATAACATGGAATTTTATGTGACTGGACCCGCCGGCATCGCCGGAGACACGGTCAAGCTCTTCGAAGAGGCGGATTTTGTTCTTCTGATTGCAACAGTACTCATCATACTCGTTCTGCTGATCGTCATCTATCGCTCACCGCTCCTGGCAATCATTCCCTTGCTGGCGACGGTCATTGTTTATCAAGTCGTCAATCAGACACTCGCGTTAATGGGTTCTGCCGGACTCGAGCTGACGAGCCAGACCACTTCCATTATGAGTATCCTGCTGTTTGCGGCGGTCATCGATTATTCCTTGTTTGTGTTTTCACGTTTTCGTGAAGAATTGAATCGTCATGAAAGCAAACATACAGCGATGCGATCTGCGATGCGCGCTACCGGTGAACCGGTGTTCTTCGCCGGCGGCACGGTTCTTGCGGCCATGCTCGTCCTGTTTTTTGCGGATTTCCGAGATTATGCGAATTTCGCACCGGTGTTCGGCACCGCAGTTTTCATCATCATGATTGCATCCATCACGCTTGTTCCCGCGCTGTTCACGTTATTTGGCCGAAAAGCTTTCTGGCCAAAAGTGCCGAAATATGGGGAAGAAAAACAAGTGAAACATGGCATTTGGGGACCAATCGCCCGCTTTGTGGTCAACAAGCCGCTTCTTTCAGGCGGTCTTGTCACTATTTTACTGGTCGTCACGGCATTTAACGTGCTGAATCTGGAATATGAGTTTGATACAGTGAAATCCTTCCCAGAAGACATGCCTTCGCGCATGGGCTATGAAATCGTCGAAAATAAATTCGACAAAGGGGAAATTGCTCCGAGTTCACTTCTGATTGTCAGCGATGAACCGATTGCGGATGATGCCGCAGCTGACTTGATGGACTCGTTGGAAGCTTATGATGAAATTGCCGCAGTCCGCCTGTCGGGACGGACAGATGACGGCGAAGCCGTGAAATACAGCATCGCTCTGTCACTGAACCCGTATTCCGTGGAAGCGCTCGATTTTGTGGAACAGTTGCGCATGGACAGCGGTCCGTTATTGAGTAACGCATCCATCGATGGAGATGCACACTTCGGCGGCATCACGCCAAGGCTCGTCGATGAGCGAAACCTTAACAATACCGACATCTATAAAATTGTCATTCTTGAAACCCTGTTAATTCTCGTCTTGCTGTTTGCACTTACCCGCTCGTGGAAAATGCCGCTTTATATGATGGGGACGATTTTATTATCCTACCTGTCGGCACTCGGGCTCGGAATCTTTCTTGTGGATCTGCTGTTCGGCTTTGAAGCCATTAGTATCCGCGTCCCAGTGTATTCGTTCATCTTCCTTGTGGCGCTCGGCATCGATTATAACATCATCCTAGTGTCGCGCTTTCTCGAGGAGCGGAAATCCCATCGAGTCAAAGAAGCGCTGGAAATTGCAATCAGCCATACCGGTGGCGTGATTTCTTCTGCGGGCATCATCCTGGCCGCCACTTTTGCGGCATTGATGACGATGCCGATTGCTGATCTATTCGTTTTCGGTTTCATGGTATCTCTTGGCATTTTGATCGACACGTTCCTGGTACGCGGCATGTTGTTGCCAGCGTTGATCCTGTTTTTTGAAAAAGACAACTAAACCCTGCATACTAAAAGAATCGGGAAGCCGCATTGATGGGGAGGAATGGGTATGAAAATACTCGTCGTGGACGACGACCAATACATTCGCCAGTTGGTGGGCATCCACCTCGGCAAAGAAGGCTATACCGTTTTCCAGGCAAGTGATGCAGAACAGGCATTGCTGCTGCTGGAAGATGAGCTTGTCGACCTGGCCGTTGTGGACGTCATGATGCCGGGCATGGACGGTTTTGAACTGACCCGGATCCTAACACAAGACTTGAATGTCCCAGTGATCCTGCTGACGGCGAAAGGCCAGCTGCAAGATAAGGAACAAGGCTTTCTTTCTGGAACGGAGGATTATGTGGTCAAACCTTTCGAACCGAAGGAATTGCTGTTTCGCGTCGCTGTTGTACTCAGGCGCTCAGAACGCTCGGTCCAGGAAAACCTGCAAGCTGGAAATGTGGCGATCAACCGGCGGAATTTCGAAGTTTTCATCGGCAATGAAACCGTCATCCTGCCACTGAAAGAATTTGAGATCCTGTCGCTATTGGTCTCACGCGCCAACCTTGCAACACCGCGTGGACTGCTGCTCGAACACGTTTGGGGTGAAGGATTTGAAGGCAGCGAGTTGAGCTTGAACACGCATATCAACCGGCTCCGTGATCGGCTCAAACGTTATGGTGCCAATGTCGAAATCCATACACTGCGCGGCATCGGCTATAAACTCGAGGCGCCGAAATGAAGACGCTGTATCGGCAATTCACCGTTGCAACGCTTTTTATCCTCGCCATCAGCATTCTCGTCGGTTTTGCTATCGCCAACATTTTTTATCTAACGGTTACGAAACAGGAAACGATTGCTCAGAACGTTGCCATTGCCGAGGAAATCGTCGGGACAGTCCAGAACGTGCCCTATTCTGACGAGGGTTTCCATAATTATATGGAAGCTGTTGCGAAGCTCGGCTATCAAATTGCACTCGTCGACAGCACAGGCGATATTCGTTTTTTCGGTGAACCATTTGATGATACGGAATTTCCCGAAGAGGCGAACCGCGTGCTGAGGGATAACGCAGTTTACACCGGTCTAAACAGATTTTCAGATCAAATCTTTATGATTGGCCATTTCACAAACGAGTTGCACAATACCGTTGGTGTACCGTTTGAAATCGACGGCGATCGTTTTGGCTTGTTTATCCGGCCGGATACGAAAATCGTATCGACGGATATCCATTCGGTTCTCATCGGTTTTGTGGCAGCCATCGCCTTGGTCAGCATCATCGGCATGATCTGGATGGCGCGGCAGTTGACACGCCCCATCGTCCAACTGACCGAAGCCACGCGGCATATTGCGCGTGAAAATTACAGCTTCCCGCTCGATATTCGCCGAAATGATGAAATCGGGCAGCTGTCCGAAAGTTTTAACTTGATGCAGAACCAGTTGCAGCATAACGACTTGGCACGTAAATCATTCATCAGCAATGTATCGCACGATTTCCAGTCACCGCTCATGAATATCCAAGGTTATGCCGATCTGCTGAAATCACCGGATCTTTCGGACGCTGACCGCCTGGCGTACACATCCATCATCGACCAGGAAGCAAAACGGCTGTCGGGTCTGACACGCCAATTGCTGCTGTTGACTTCTCTCGACCAGGGTGCTTATCCGATGAAAGCAGAGGAATTCCAGCTGGATGACCAACTGAAAAGCGCTGTCCGCAAATACCGCTGGCGACTGGACGAGGAAGACATCCACTTGTCCTATCACCTTCCGCCTATACGTTTCCGCGGCGATGCCGAACTGCTCGAAAATGTGTGGGACAACCTGCTGACAAACGCCATCAAATACAACAAACCCGGCGGCAGCATCGAGATCAACCTTGAATCGACCAACAAAGGGGTCGTCGTTTCATTCAAGGATAGTGGGGTCGGCATCCCTGAAGACTCCATCCCACAGCTGTTTGACCGCTTCTACCGCGGTGATGCCGCCCGCATCAAAAACGATGGGACGGGTCTCGGCCTGTCGATTGTCCAACAGATTGTGGCGCTTCATCACGGCAGCATTCACGTAAACAGCCTCGTTGATCAAGGAAGTGAGTTTATCCTGACCTTTCCGGATACCGAACCAAAACCACTCTAAATTGAAAAAGGACTGACCTCGAACGGCAATGATCATGCCGCTCTGGTCAGTCCTTTTTTGAAGCAAAGAAAAATCAGCGCGACTTTTCCGTTTCGCTGTACGTCGTCAATTTCTGTAATCATCGACCATCAGTAAATCAAGTTTCTTAATCTTTCGGCTTCAGTGCTGCATCCCATCTTCTCCAACTCTTCCATCACAAATCCCTTAAGTTTCGGGTCTTCAGTGATTTGTCCGGTAAACTGGACATCCCGGATAAACGCCAGTTTGCTTTCTGTCGGTGCAGAATCGAAAAATGCACGTGCATCCGTCAGGTTTATGTCCTCTTCTGCTTTCACCGGAAAAGCAGAAAATTCTTCTGTAGCATTGCCAATTACACCTAAGCTGTCAAGAGTTTGGAGGGCAATTTGTTGCTTCCGTGCAGCGGCAACCGTCCCTTCCACATAGCCATAAATATCTTCAATTTCTTTACAGCCCATATATGCCTGCAATTTCGGCGCGATATGATTGCGTGCTTCAGCGAGTTCAGGCTGTTTCTGATAATCCTTCGCTGCCTCTGCCACCAATTGTTGGTACTGCTCTTTCGAATCGATCATCCCGTGATTGAAGAGCATCAGCAAGTCTCTATCGCTATAGAGGTAATCGACGAATTCTTTCGCGTTTCGCGCCAGCAATTTTACCGCATACTCAGGGTCAGTCGGATTTACACAGACGATAAACGCCTGCTCCAAATCCGAGACTCTTCCGAAATCCGTCAACAAGCCGACGTGAATGCCATCCACACCCGCATCCATG
>DATHVY010000083.1:0-5587 GCA_035461045.1 Planococcus sp. (in: firmicutes) | reverse complement strand
ATTTTTTCTCCTTTAATGGCGTCAAAACTTTTTGTCATGAACCATCCGCCGATGGTATCAATGTCTTCTTCCATGATTTCAATCCCGAGAATATCATTGACGTTTTCAATCAGCACTTTGGCATCGAATATATAATGGTCGTCTGAGAGCTTCTGAACTTCCGGCACTTCATCGCTGTCAAATTCGTCGCGAATATCTCCGACGATTTCTTCAAGAATGTCTTCTATGGTCACCAATCCGGATGTGCCACCGTACTCATCCCTTAGAATGGTCATGTGAATGCGTTCTCGCTGAATTTTCAGCAGAAGTTCACTAATGGGCATCGTGTCGATGACTTGAATGACCGGAAGCGAGTAGGACTCCACGGTTAAATCTCCCACAGTCGGGTCTTTGATATAAGCCGTTAGCAAATGCTTCATGTTTACTACGCCGATTACATTATCTTTATCTCCATCGATGATCGGATAACGAGTGAATTGCTCGACATTGATGAGCTCAAATACTTCTTTTAAGGTCATACTTTTATCGATTGTGCTCATTTCAGTGCGAGGCACCATGATTTCTTTGGCGATGCGGTCATCGAATTCAAAGATTTTGTTGACGTAGGCATATTCCGACGAGTTGATTTCTCCACTTTTCAAACTGTCTGTCAGGAGCATTCTCAAGTCTTCTTCGGTATGGCCCATTTCTGATTGTGAAACATGTTTAATACCGAACAATCCGGTGACCAGATTGGTCGCGATGTTGAAGATCCAGATGATTCCATAAAGAGCATAGTACGACCAGATCAGTGGTTTTGCCACTAGTAACGCGATGGTTTCAGCTTTATTGATGGCGATCATTTTCGGAGTCAATTCACCGATCACAACCAGCAATAGAGCAACGATAAAGAACGAAATGATGAATGCGCTCCATTGTACGACCAGTTCAGGTATGTTGAGAGTTGACACTAACGGCTGGATGGATTGTTGAACATAGAAATGCCCCATCCATCCCAGTCCCAAGACACTCATGGAGATGGCAATCTGGCACATAAACAAGTAATCGTCGACATTCGTGACAACCCGTTTGGCTGCAGCGGCACGTTTATGCCCTTCGTGCAGCAATTGATCTATCCGGCTGGAGCGGACCTTTACGATAGCAAATTCACTGGCCGAAAAAAAAGCTGTGAATGCGATTAAGACAGCAAACGCTGTCAATTGTATGGCAATGTCCAAATAATTCCTTTGCATCAGTTCTTAAAAGAAGTGAGGCAAAGTCTGCACCTCCTGCGGTGGAAAGTATGAATTATTCTAATAATAAAAGAAATTGGGTGAAAAGACAAACAATCTCGGCAATTCTTATTTAAGTTATCTTAATATTGAATCGCTCGAGTAATCCGTTATGATGATAGAAGGAGTTTTATTTTAGTAAACTAGTATGAAAAAGAAAGACGAGGCAGTTCATCGATTATCGAGGGGGATTTTAAGTGATAGATGTTAAAAAATGGGATCAGGAAGATCCGTTGTCCAACTTTAAAGAGGAATTTTACCTTCAGCAAGATCAGATATACATGGACGGAAACTCTTTGGGCCTCATGTCCAAAAGAGCAGAAGAGAAACTTCTCCAATTAATGAACAGCTGGAAAACATATGGAATTGATGGCTGGATGGAAGGAGAACATCCCTGGTTCACACTGGCGGAAGAAATGAGTTCGCGAATTGCTCCATTTGTTGGAGCAGAGGCGCACGAAGTGATGGTGACAGGTTCGATCACTTCGAATATCCATCAAATGCTTGCGACGGTTTATCAGCCTGAAGAGGGCCGTTCTGCCGTTTTAGTGGATGAATTGAACTTTCCGTCGGATATTTATGCAGTGGAAAGCCATTTGCGACTGAGAGGCATGAATCCGGACTCCGAAATGCGGAAGATTCCGAGCCGGGATGGCTATACATTGAAGTTGGAGGATATATTGGACATGTTGACAGAGGACGTCGCTGTCCTGCTTTTGCCTTCCGTACTATACAGAAGTGGCCAACTGCTGCCGATTCGAAAAATTACAGAAGCGGCTCACAAAAAGGGGATATTGGTCGGATTTGATTTGGCGCATTCAATCGGAGCAATGCCTCATCAGCTTCATGAAGACGGCGTGGATTTTGCGGTCTGGTGCCATTATAAGTACATGAATTCGGGACCGGGCGGGACAGGTGGACTTTATCTCCATGAACGCCACCATCGGTTACTGCCGGGCATTGCCGGCTGGTTCGGATCTGACAAAGCAAAACAGTTTGACATGGATCACACGTTTTCAAAAGCTGATGGAGCAGGCGCTTATCAGGTGGGGACTCCCAATATTTTCAGCATGGCTCCGCTTCTTGGCAGCATTGAGTTGTTCGAGAAAGCTGGGATAACGGAAATACGGGAAAAATCTTTGAAATTGACCCGATTCTTAAGAGAACAAATCAGCAGTGAAATTCCGCAGCTGCTGGATATCACACCTTCTGAAGACAAAGCCAGAGGAGGGCACATTGCGTTAGCTCATCCGGAAGCGGCCAGAATCTGCAAGGCGTTGAAGGAGGCCGGGATTGTACCCGATTTCCGCTCACCGAATATCATCAGACTTGCACCAATCGCATTCTACACTTCATTCTCAGATGTTCAAGAGACGGTCAGAGTACTGAAACAAATCATGGAAAAAGAATTATACAAAAACTACAGCAATGAACGAAATGTGGTGGCTTGAGTGACGAATCAAAAGATTATCGATATCACGATGGCCCTTACTAATGACACCCCTGCATGGCCAGGCGACACGCCGTTCGAGTTTGGGCTGTCGGTGACAAAGAAGCAAAGCGGTTCGGTGAATATAGGACAGTTCTGCACCAGCACTCACATGGGCACTCATATCGATGCACCTTTCCACTATGATGATGCCGGCTTGAAGATTGAGGAATTGCCACTGGAAGTCTATATGTCGAAAGCGCAAGTGATGGATGTCACCGGTCTGGAAACCATTGCGGTATCAGATTTGAAACCGGTGGAGAAGGGGGTAACGGCGCTCTTATTGAAGAGTGGGGCATGGACCGATCGGACAGCTTTTCCTGAGGGATGGGCGCTTTTGGATCCCCGAATCGCCGGTTGGTTATCGGAAAACGGAATTCGGTTGCTCGGAGTGGATGTTCCGTCCGTAGACCCTGAAACGAGCAAAGAATTGCCGATGCATCACGCAATGAATCAACAAGGCCGTTTCATACTGGAGGGGATCGTGTTGGACGAGGTGGAAGAAGGGGTTTACCAGCTCACAGCGCTGCCGTTAAAGCTTGTCGGTGCAGAAGGAAGTCCCGTTCGGGCAGTTTTAGTAAAAGAAGTTTAATGAGACATGCTAATGAATGGTGTTGAGAAAATCTCAACTTTAAAAGCCATTATGCTCCAATTGCATTGGCAACAACAAAAAAACCTTCACCTGGATCCAGGTGAAGGTTTTACATGTATTTGGTCCGGAAAAAAGGTTCCAGATCTTTTATGTTAATGGCGATTTCATCGCATATTTCCTGATAAAGGGCCCATTGCTCAATTTCGTCGGATGCACGCAACTTTGGATTACGGATGTCCCAGCGCAACACTTTCTGGTCTGGAAGGTCCGAAGGGATATCGTCATGCTCAAATTCACCGTCATGCAAAGCCACAATCAAATCGGCCTGGCTCACTTCTTCGGAATTGTAAATGCGGGGTTCTACAGGAGGAAAATCCAAAACGATTTCTTTCATAATCTCAATAGGAGTTTCGCTGCCAGATGGTTCCCTCCAAGCGGCGCTTCGAATTTCCCAGTCAGGAAGTTGAAGGCGATTCGCCCATATTTCCGCCATTAAGCCACGATGCTGATGTGAAGACAGAAAATATACTGTATGTTTAGACATAGTTGACTCGCCCTCTTCCTGTATTTCTTTTAGTAAAGAACTATACCCATCGAAGACCAGTTAAAACGATTCTCCAATTTAGATGAAAGCAGCAAAAATCCTTTAAGTCGATTGTCTTTCCACTTAACCAATTCTGGTTTCGATTGGATTGCGGGTCATTTGACCACAAGTACAGAACAAGGGGAGTCCTTTAACAATTTTTTGCTGACCGAACCGATAAAGAATTTCTGAAGCCCTGATCTGCCACTGTTGCCAACCACCAATAAATCGATCTTTTGCTCTTCCAAGAACGCAACAATTGTTTTTGATGCGTTTCCTTCCAAAGCCAAAACATCTCCTTCTACCCCTTTTGCCTCGAGCTGCTGTTGAATGGAATTTTGCATCTGTTTGGAATATTCTGCGGAGGTATCAACATAACTTCTTGGATTCTTTATTCTTGAATCACCCATCTCCGGGGGAATATATTGTGCGTAAGTCGTGTCGACCGGTGGTGACAGGACAGACGCGGAAGGTCCGCTGCCTTCGTAGAAACCAGTAGACTTCACCGCCTCTTCGTTAACATAAATGACGGTAAACTTTAAATCTGGAAGGGCTTTCTTCAATTCGAGGGCTCTGTCAAATGCGATTCGGCTTCCGACTGACCCGTCGTAAGCCACTGCGATGCTTTTGTACATTCCGATCACCTCACTGTTTTATTTTGTACTATTATTCAGATACCCGAGCCGCTCCTAAGAGAAACATTCTCGAGTTGTTGGAATATAGTCTTTATTCTAAAAACGTTGACAAATTTTTAATGAAAGTGTTACGCTTGACCCATCAACGAATCGGACGATGGAGGTGCTGGCGATGGAAAAGTTTGAACTGATGAAATTCGTAAATCCCATATCAACGTCAGACAGCCCCCATTTTCTTTTTTGCGTTATTTCGTAAATAGAAATTTTCGGGACAGGTCTGCCCTGTCCTTTTTGTGAGCGCACGCCGAAAAGGTGTGTGCTTTTTTTATGGCTGAACGGAGCAACAAACGTAAATGTGAAATGGGGATCAAGCAAATTCCCAGGGGAAAGAAGGAATAAAAGATGTTCAGCGTATTATGGAAATTAAGATGGTTTTTTAAAGAGAATTGGGTTCGATACTCCGTGGCGGTCGGCTTGCTTATCATTGCCAACATCCTTGAAATTATCCCACCTTGGCTGATCGGAATTGCAATTGATGCAATTGCTCAAGGGGATCTGACGAGGAACCTGTTGTGGCAATATGTTGGCGTTTTGGCCGTTGCGATGATATCGGCTTACCTGATCAATTTTGTCTGGCAGTATCAATTATTCGGCGGCGCTTATGTGATTGAAAGAAAGCTGCGCTCCAGCTTGATGGGGCAATTTTTGAAAATGTCTCCAACCTTTTACGAAAAAAACCGCACTGGAGACTTAATGGCTCGCTCCACGAATGATTTAAAGGCTGTGTCAGACACCGCGGGCTTCGGAATTTTAACGTTGGTCGACTCTACCTTATATATGGCGACAATCATTGTAGCGATGGGAATGCTTGTGTCTTGGGAGTTGACCCTATTGGCCTTGATTCCATTGCCGATTCTGGCCATCATTGTTCAAGTGTTGGGCAAGAAAATTCATGTTCGCTATACTGCCGCACAAGATGCTTTTGGCGATATGAATGACAGTGTACTGGAATCGGTA
>DATHVY010000082.1:0-2780 GCA_035461045.1 Planococcus sp. (in: firmicutes) | reverse complement strand
TATGGCCCGATAGAAGCGGCAACTAACGGCTTCGGCCTGCTGGACTTGTCCTGTACCTCCGCCCAAAACTCATCCCGGGCTTCTGCAGCAAGGCGGACAGACTTTTGGATCAAGAGGATTGCTTCTGCCTCCGTCAAGCCTACATCTTGGTATCCTTCAATGGTCGCCTGGTAGCTCGCCGTAATGGCGCAATCCGCTCCTGCCTGAAAATAATCCAGGTGCACTTTTTTGATCAACTCCGGGTTTTCCATCAATATTTTCGCTGACCATAACCGGTCATTCAAATCGCAGCCATAATTCTCAAGCTCTGTCGCCATTGCACCGTCTACGATGATCATAGGGAAATTATGTAATATTTTTTCGATAGGGTTCATGTCAGCACGTCCTTTATTTTTAGATTGGTTCTGACTACTTTACTAAAAATTGCTTCCTCTATACAAATTTGAGATGCTCGATTTTCATTAGTTTTGATTAAATAAATTCTGTCCTTAATCTAAAGCGTTGCTTAAAAATACGGTTACTTATGATAAAGTTTTTCGTAGCGTATGTAACGTTCCAACAGAACGGACTTCTACAAAGAGCGGAGCGAAATGACCATGACAAAAAAACCTGTATATGATGTGGCAATCATTGGTGCTGGCACAATGGGTATGGCTGCCGGTGCTTTTTTGGCACAACAACACGTAAAAACAGTATTGATTGATGCCTTTGACCCGCCGCATACCCACGGAAGCCACCACGGGGATACCCGCATCATCCGGCATGCCTATGGTGAAGGCAGACACTACGTTACGTTAGTGAAACGTGCCCAGCAATTATGGGAGGAACTCGAAAAACAAACCGGCTCCAAAATTTTTGAAAGAACCGGCGTTCTTGGCCTTGGCCCGAAAGAATCGCCTTTTCTCCAGGAAACCATGGCTTCAGCTCAAAAGTATGGACTGCAATTGGAAATAATGAGCGGCATCGAAGTTAAAGAAAGATGGCCCGGGTTTTCTGTTCCGGATCATTTCATCGGATGCTTTGAAGCAGAGTCTGGTCTAATCTATAGCGAGAATGCCATTCAAGCTTATAAAAAACTGGCGATTGAACATGGTGCCCAGCTGGTAACAAATACACCCGTTCAGCATATTGATGTGAATGACCCCAATGGTGTGAAGATCTCTACTGAACATGCGACCCTTTATGCGAAAAAAGTGATTGTCACTGCAGGGGCGTGGGCAGCCAAATTATTGCCCGATTTAGCCCTTCCGATCGAGCCTACCCGTAAAGCAGTGGGCTGGTTTGAAGCACCGGATGATTTGTATGGGGCTGACAACTTCCCGTCTTTTTTTGTAGAGGACGAGCACCGGATGTTCTATGGTTTCCCCAGTATGAATGGGACTGGCCTAAAAATCGGGAGAACAGACGGCGGCCATGCAATCGATCCGAACCTGCAGACACAGAACTTTGGACTGTATGAAACGGATGAGGGCGATTTAAGACACGCCCTTGCAACCTACATGCCTGACGCAAACGGCAAGCTGAACCAAGGAAAAACTTGTTTATATACCTTATCCAGCGATCGTCATTTTATCGTTGATTTTCATCCAGAAAACAGGGATGTCATTTTGGCTTGCGGCTTTTCTGGACATGGGTTCAAGTTTGGAAGTGTGATGGGAGAAGTTTTAAGCCAACTGGCTATAAAAGGACAAAGTGAATTTGATCTTTCGATATTTTCTCTCAAGAGATTTGGAGTGTGAGGGACGATCAATCTGTAAAAAAAGTCCAACGCACTTGAATCGTGTGTTGGACTCTTTTCATCTATTCGCAATTCTCGTTTCAAGCTTCAAGATTTTTACTCCAACAACACTTCCGGCAACAACTTAAACCCTTCGACCATCGTGTCTTCTTCCACTTCAATCATAATGCAGCGTTTGCCTTTGTAATGCACCTGTTTGACGTAACGTAAGTCTTGAGGGCTGATCTTAATTTCTGCCACTTTTGTGTTGATCTTGATGGACTTGGACGCGTAGCTTGGTACGACGTGGCTTGCTTTCATCTCATAGCTTTTGTCTTCAACTACCTGCTGGAAGGCTCTTTCCACTCGTTCCGTGCTGACGTCTTTTACGCCGCTTGCCTTCAGCACTCGTTCCACTTCTTTCACATCCAACGTTGGCGTGTTCTCTTCTTTTTCGTCGTACTCTTCTTCCACCACCAGCAGCTGATTGATTTCATCATACAGGCCGGCAAGCGTTCTTGAGTCCACTTCATCCCCGATGACCGCTTTGACGATTTCTTCGAATACGGCCTTGTCTTCTTCGGCCGTCACGATTTCATCGCCGTTCAACACATTCTCGATAAACCGGAAATCGGGTTTATTGGCTTTGCTCGCTGCATACAGCAGGTGATTGATGTCTGCGGCGTTGTCCGTGAAGCTTGGGAACAGAAATCCGCCGATGGGCGAGGCCAGTTTAATAATGGGATCGGCCAGCAAACTCGACTTAAACTCTTTCTCGACAAAATCAAACACGAGCGAACGTTTCGGCAGTTCGGTTTGATTCATGCTGCAGAGGATAAACGGCGTGGTAAACACTTCATCCCGCATGTCGATTTCCGTTTCATCAGCTTGGCGTTTCGTCGTTTTAAAATAATGTCCGCGAATGAATGTGACGACCATGTCTTTTTCATATTGAACTTCTTCCACCATTTTCAAGGCGATTCGCTGCATATCCGCTTTCCATACAGCGACATCCCCTGCCTGAAGCCCCTCATATAGGAGGGTTTGCGTGTGGTCCGCTTGC
>DATHVY010000081.1:0-4971 GCA_035461045.1 Planococcus sp. (in: firmicutes) | reverse complement strand
GGGGTTGCGAAATGAATATAACGACTGCATTAAGTTTGAATGCCAAACGCCATCCGGAAAAGTTGGCCGTCACTTGTGAAGGAAGGGCATATTCTTATCGGGAATTGGATGAAGAAACAAATCGTCTGGCCAATGGACTGTTGAAGAAAGGCCTTCAAAAAGGGGATAAAGTGGCGATCTTCATGCAGAATTCAGACCATTTCGTGATTTCGTATTATGCCATATTAAAAGCGGGCGGTGTTGCCGTACCGGTGAATTGCGCGCTCGATGCGCACGAAAGCGGCTATCAGTTCCGTCAATCGGAGAGTGTCATGGTGCTATGCGATGCGGATGGTGAAGAGGTCGTCGGGCAAGCCCGGCTTCAGGCTGAGCATCTCCATCAGATAGTTGTTCAGCCGGTGGCTCAGCAGGAGGGTCATCTTAGTTGGGAAGATGTGTTGGACTCGGATTCTTCGGCACCAGATGTGGAGGTACTGAATACAGATGATGCGGAGATTCTTTATACATCTGATACAACGGGAATGCCGAAAGGTGCGCTGTTCGATCATCAGCGGGTCCTGCATGCTTCAACTTCTTTCGCTCTCGGAGTCGGAATTGGATCCAATGATCGACTGCTTCATCTGGTTCCGCTATACCATTCTGCACAATTAAACCTGTTTCTGGTAACGGGAATCTTGTTGGGGACAACGAACGTCATCTTGCGCGAATGTGAGCCGACATCGGTCATGAAGACGATTGATGAATTCAGTGTCACTGTTTATTTCGGCTTACCTGAAATGTATAGTGATCTGTTGGCAGCACAACGAAATGATAAACTTGATCTTTCATCGGTTCGCAAATGTTTTTATGACGAAGAGCCTATGGAGACAGAATTAGTCGAAAAGGCGATGGCATTTTTTGGGGGCGCTGAATTTTACAATCTCTGCTTTGTCACAGAAGGCGGTCCTGGTGGTGTGTTCCTAAAACCGGAAGACCACGACTTGAAAATCGGCAAAGGCGGAAAAGCGATGTTGTTTACGCAAGTTCGAATAGTGGATGATGAATTTCACGATATGGAACCTGGCAAGGTCGGCGAATTTATTATCAAAAGCGATTCGATCATGAAGGAATATTTCCGAATGCCGGAAGAAACGGAAGAAGCATTTTCGGAAGGCTGGTTGCTGACAGGAGAGTTGGCGATGATTGACGAAGACGGATTTGTCTCGCTCATTGACCGGAAACAGGATCGCATCATATCTGCGGGTGAAAACATCTATTCCGTGGAAGTGGAGCGAGTGATCAACAAACATCCAAAAGTGGAAGAAGCTGCAACGGTTGGCTTGCCCGAGGAAGAGTGGGGAGAAATTGTTGGAGTGGTGATTGTGCCTAAAAAAGGAGAGACACTCGAAGAAAAGGAATTAATGACTTATTTCCTTGAACATTTGGAAGACAGGAAAATCCCGAAGAAGTATCTCTTTGCCAATGAACTGCCACGCAACACTTCCGGTAAAATATTGAAATATAAACTGCGTGATCTGCATGTCAGTGAGTTTTTCTGGTTTAAACAAGTGCCTGCAAAGTAAATGATATTTTCAAAAAAACGACCGCCCAACGAGAGGCGGTTTTTTCTTTGTTATCCGAACGATAATGCTCTTTAGCTTCTGCCATTTCCTGAGTTCTCTGGATCAATAATCGTTTGAAGGGTTGGAATCACACCATTTGATGAAAGTTCATAAAAGAGCGCTGCAAACTCATCAATCCCCATATCTTTATTGTTGTTAAACCACAGAGTCATCATACCGAGCCTTGCAGAAAACTCGTACTCCATGGCGTATTCCCATTTCAGTCTGTCTTTATCGGACAAATGGCCAAGATGCTGGATCAGTTCATCTTTGAAAATATTTTTGATGCGATGAGCGAAGTTCAAGTCGCCATTAGGGCCCAAAAGAACCCGGAGCTTATCTCCATGCAACTCATACATTCTGTAGAACTGCTCGGAAATCATTTCAGAGTCAATGGATTCGAGTTTCATCTCCAATATTTCTTGATACTGTTCATCGGTCGGCAATAGGGAATCCTCAATTTGAATCAGCACATCTTGAACGTTCTTAAAATAGACATAAAATGTACCGCGGTTATAGCCTGCCTTCTCAGTAATCCATTTCACGGTGATTTTTTCAAAGGAATGTTCGCAGTAAAGCTCCCAAAAGGCGTCCATTAAGGCTTGTTTAGTCTGGGCGGTCACTTCCGGCTGTTTTTTCATTTCGTTCACCTCAAATGAATTATCGCACAACACGGTGTCGAGTCCAATCCATTAGGTTTATTGCCCAACACACAAGGCTTTACTGTTGTTTGATGGGCTATTTCAACCTATGCTAATCTTCAATTAGACAACAGATTGTTGAATGTAAGCGATAAGTTATAAAGGAGACTAAACAAATGAAAATCTGGGATTTTTCAATTAAACGCCCAAAGTTTACAATCGTCATCATGATGGTGCTGCTTCTGCTGGGTGCGGTTTCACTGACCCGCTTGCCGGTTCAGCTGCTTCCGGATATAGAAGCACCAGTGGCTGCAGTAGTTACGAGCTATCAGGGAGCGGGACCGGAGACAGTTCTAACAGATGTCACCGAACCGCTGGAAAGTGATTTATCGACAATTTCGGGGTTGAACCGGCTCTCTTCCCAGACAACAGAAGGATCTTCGATTTTAATCTTAGAATTTTCTTCGGATACATCCATTTCGGATGTGGAAAATGAAATCGTTCGAACGATCAATCAGACAAATCTGCCGGATGGAGCTGGGAACCCGTCTTTCCTGCAATTTGATCCATCGATGTTTCCAAGCATTCAATTGGCAATTTCTGCTGATGGGCGCGAAGTCACTGAATTTCAAGGAGATGTGGCGGACCTGCGCAGAGATTTGTCGCGGATCAGCGGCATCGCCAGTATATCTGAGAGCGGATCACTTTCTGAGCAGTACGAAGTAATCCTGGACCAGGAACAATTGGAATCATTCGGTTTGTCGCAGGATGATGTGGTTAACGCTATCCAGGCGAATGACATTGTCGTTCCAGGGGGCATCATTACGGATGTAGAGGCGGAAGAACGGATTTCCACCCAAATCATCAGCCAGCTGACCTCTCCGGAACAGATTGAAAGTCTCGCGGTATCACAAAATCCGGAAACAGGTGAAACCATCCTGATTTCCGATGTTGCCTCTATTTCCTTGGAAACTGAGGAACAGTCTGTCATCACGCGGGTTAATCAGGAACAATCGATTCAGTTTGATATCATGCTGGAAAGCGGAGCGAATGTCACTCAGGTATCGAATGATTTTAATGAAGAGTTGGCGGAGCTGTTGGATGAAGCTCGCTTTTCGGAATTGCAAGCTGTTGTTCTTTATGATGAAGGGGAGTTTGTTAACCAGGCAATCGGCAGTGTCTTGATGGCGCTGATCGGTGGGGGAATTCTGGCGATGGTCGTGCTGTTCGCGTTTCTTCGTAATTTGAAGACGCCTTTGATCATCGGAATTGCCATTCCATTTTCGGTCATCACAACATTTGCACTGTTCTTTTTCACCAACATCAACTTGAACCTATTGACGCTCGGGGGCTTGGCCCTCGGAATCGGGATGTTGGTCGATAATTCCATCGTGGTAGTGGAAAATATTTACCGTCACCTGTCAATGAAAAAAACACCAAGGCAGGCGGCGTCAGATGGTACGAAAGAAGTCGCGGGTGCGATTACCGCTTCAACCTTGACGACGGCATCCATCTTCCTGCCGATTGTCTTTGTAACCGGAATTGTCGGCGATCTGTTTACGCCACTTGCCGTAACCGTCGCTTTCAGTTTATTCTCTTCTCTCTTTGTTGCTGTGACAGTTGTTCCGATGATTGCGAGCCGTATTCTGACCGCACCGGACGAGAATGTCGAGCGCAAACGGAAAAATTCTGGATTCATGCGCCGTATCGAGCGTTTCTCACGTTGGACGTTGAGAAGAAGAGCTGTGGTGTTAGCCATCACACTTGCTTCACTGGTGATCGGAGCAATCGGGTTAACGACTACGGGTGTGGAGTTCATCCCGGATTCGGATGAGGGGACGTTCCTGATCCAAGTCGAGCATGAACAAGGAACTTTGCTTGATCGCACTTTGCAGACGGTCGAGCAAATCGAAGGCGAGCTTGAAGGTCATTCGGAAATAGAAAGTTACTTGAGTACGGTCGGATCTTCTGCGACAGGAGGAGACTTCTCGTCGGAAAGCCACATTGCAGAAGTGATCGTAACACTTGTGGATGCCGGAAATCGCGATGTCACGACGAACGAATTCATTGAAACGGTTGAAAGAGATATAGAGCGGGCAGATGAGCAGGCGGACATTCAGGTGACCAGCTTTGCTCAAGCCGGCTTTGGCGGGGCGCCGGATACTTATTCCTTCACCCTGCAGGACTCGGACGATCAGCGTCTTGCGGAGGCAAGTGAAGAGTTGATCGAAGCCTTGGAAGCGGAAAGCATCATCCGCAGCGTGACAAGTTCCGAGGAGGAAACAGCTCCTCGCCTGCAAGCGGTGATTGACCGTGAAGCAGCTCTAGAGGCGGGACTTGTGCCTGCCCAAATCGCCGGTGCCATCAGCAACGCGACGCTAGGGGCAGTAGCGACGAGCATCCAGACGGCAGAAGATGGAACTTTTGCAGTTAACGTCCGATATGCCGATGATGTGTTGGCCAACGTAGAGAACTTCCAGGCCATCACCATTCTGGCGCCTACTGGTGAATATGTAGCACTTGGAGATGTGGCGGAAATTGTGGAAGCTCAGACAGCCGCCGCCATCAATCGGGCGGATATGATTACCAGTGTGGATTTTGATGTTCTATACGATCCATCAAGCAATTTGAACGATGCTTCTGCTGTTGTACAAGAAGTCATTGACGACGCCAATCTCGCCGATGAAACCGAATTTGTCGTCGGTGGCGATCAGGCGTTGCTCGATGAC
>DATHVY010000080.1:0-8021 GCA_035461045.1 Planococcus sp. (in: firmicutes) | reverse complement strand
ATATCCTGAAATTGAAGAAATCACAGCCCGCTTGGCAGACAACCTCGACAGTGACATTATGCGAGAGTTGAACTACCTGGTTGATGTTGAAGGCCAGAGCGTTTCAATTGTTGCTTATGATTGGCTTGTTGAAAATGGTTTCCTGGAAGAAGAGTAAGACGAACAAGCAAGAGGTAAGTCCACAGAAAAACGTTGACCGTTCTGTTTCCGGTCAACGTTTTTCTATGGAAATGACTGGGTACTTTGCCGACGTATTGTCAGATAATTACTGATTCTGTTATAGTGTCAATAAGGGCAGTATCCACAAGGAACTGCACCGTAAGACCAGTTAAGGAAAAAATAATAGTTCTGCCTTGATCTTTTTAAGACAGGGACGGAGGAAACCATTCGTTTGAAATCAATCCTTCTGTCCGAATCTGGAATAGAAGGCTTTTTTAATCCGGTTTTCTCCCCGAAAGGAGAGAGAAGATGAAGAATACCAGTACATTGAGAAAAATGAAAAGTGAAGGCGACAAAATTGCAATGCTGACAGCATATGATTTCCCTTCGGCGAAGCTCGCTGAAGAAGCAGGAATCGATGTTCTGCTGGTCGGCGATTCACTTGGGATGGTCGTGCTTGGCTATGACTCCACGGTGAACGTGACAGTGGAAGACATGATTCACCACGGCAAAGCGGCAAGACGCGGCGCAAAAGCTACGTTTTTAGTGGTGGATATGCCTTTCGGGTCGTTCCAGGGAAGCCTGGACCGAACACTCGGAAATGCATTGCGCATCTTTCAGGAAACCGGAGCCGAAGCGTTGAAGCTAGAAGGCGCGGATGAAGTGATTGAGGTCACGAAACTGTTGACGCGAACCGGCATCCCGATTGTCGCTCACCTCGGGTTGTTGCCTCAAGTGGCCGGTGTGCTCGGTGGTTATAAAGTACAGGGCAAAACAGCAGATTCCGCAAAAAAACTGATTGAAGATGCTAAAGCCAGTGAAGCGGCGGGTGCATGCATGTTGGTATTGGAATGCATTCCCTATCAGTTGGCGAAGCAAGTGACCGAGGCTGTATCGATCCCAGTCATCGGCATCGGAGCGGGTAGCGAGACGGACGGCCAGGTGCTAGTCTATCACGATACGTTAAAGTACGGCTCGCACCATTTGCCGAAATTCGTTCGTTCTTACGCAGAAACCGGTGAGATGATGAAAAAAGGCCTCAGCGAATATGTAGCGGAAGTAAAGTCGGGTGCATTTCCGGCCGAAGAACATCGTTTCACGATGAAAGAAGAAGAACTGCAGCAATTATATGGCGGTAAGGAATAATACAAGAACCCCCGTTTCCACTCGTGTGGAAACGGGGGTTCTTGTGGGTGAACTGCTTCTGAACGAAAGAAGGCAGGTTCATTGATTTTCTGAAGCTTCCGTGATTTCTTCGGTGCGCACGACGAGTACGTCACAACTTGCGCTTCGGACGATGGCGGTGGAGACACTTCCCATGATCAGACGCTCGGCTGCGTCCAGGCCGGTAGCGCCGCACACAATCAGATCCGCATGCACCTTCTCGGCAAGGTCCCGGGGGATAATGACTTTCGGAATGCCATATTCAATCAGTCCGTTCACTTTTTCAACTCCGGCACTTTTCGCGGTCTTTTCGCATTCGTCCAGCAGTTCTTGAGCACGATGCTTTGTAAACTGGAAAGTCGAACGATCATGAGCTTTGACCAATCCGAACGACCGGTTATCGATGATATGGACAATGTTCAATGTTGCATGATTTCGCACTGCGATGTCAATGGCTTTCTGAAATGCCCACGCAGCTTCCCTGGAACCATCTACAGCTACTAGAATCTGGGAATACTTAAGAGTCATATTGAATTCCTCCTTGTCTCTGTTGCCTTTTAAATTCGTGACAGGGACTGGTAAATCCTGCTTTTTTCCGGCGTTATAAAAAAATAGATAAAAACAGCTGCTCCCCGATGAGGAAGCAGCTGTTTGAAATTAAGAGCCGATATAACCCGCCGGATTGACTGCGTTGGAACGGGAGCCATTCCACGGTCCGACATGAATTTCGAAATGAAGGTGCGTCCCGGTGGAACGTCCTGTATTGCCCATTCCGCCAATGCGTTGGCCTTGGGAAACGGATTGACCTACAGAAACTCCGATTGAGTTCAAATGCGCGTAGACTGTTGAGTGCGTCTGGCCATTGATGGAGTGGGTAAGGATAATCACATTTCCGTAGCCGCCCATTGAGCCGGCATAGGAAACAAATCCGCTCGCTGAAGCGACAATCGGTGTCCCGGTGCTGTTGGCGATATCATACCCCAAATGAGATTCATGTCCCTCACCGATGTTGCGTCCACCGAATCCGGAAGTATGTCGTCCGGCAGCGGGACGGATGAAGTTCGAACTGCCCACTGGGGTGACAGATGGTGCAGAGACATTTGCAGAACGGGCATTAGCACTGGCTGCAGCTGCTGCTGCAGCACGTGCTTTTTCCTGTGCTTTCTTTTCAGCTGCTGCTTTGCGTTGGCGTTCTTCTTCGGCCTTTCTGGCGAGTTCTGCCAGGCGTGCTTGTTCATCCGCGATTTGTTTTTCCAGTTTTGCACCGACATTTAAAGCGTCGTCATGCTTTTTTTCCAAGTCGGCTTTTTCTTTAGCCAATCGTTCCTGTTCTTTTTTCAATTGTTGCACGAGATCGGCTTGCTCAGCTTTTTGCGCATCCAGCGAATTCTTCAATTCGACAAGTTCAGCGCGTTGCTGTTCCTGAGTAGCCAGTTTGCTTTCAACTTCAGCCTGTTGCTTGGCCAGAAGCTCTTTGTCAGCCGCTTGTTCACGCATGATTTCACGGTCTGCTTCAATCAGTGTATTGACAGCTGAGAAACGGTCGATGAAATCAACAAAGCTGTTCGCTCCAAGCAATACATCTATGTAGTCTACTGAACCGCCGCTTAACTGAATAGCACGAGCGCGCTCCTGCAACAATTCTTCGCGTTCAGCGATTTTGCGCTCCAATTCCGCGATGGACGCTTTCAATGCATCGATTTCGGCATTTGTTTGGGCGATCTGCTGCTCGATTTCGGTTACTTTCGTTTCTGTTTCCTGAATTTTGTTATCCAGTTCCTGAATTTTGGCCATGATTTTTTCCAATGTAGACTGGTTTTCACTTATTTCGTTCGCTTTTTGATTGATGCCGGAATTCAATTCCCGCTGTTGCTGTTCGACTTCCTGTTTCTTCTGTTCAAGCTGATTCAGTGAATTCGCGCTTGCGTTCGGAAGGAACAATGTGAAAGCCAGCAAGGCTGTCAAGAAGGCCAACGTCCATTTATACTGTAATTTCAAGCTTATTTCCCCTTTCGTGCTCCTGTTATTTTCTCTAAGGCGTGCTATTAACCCGGAGTTGCTCCGGTATATAGGCATCATTGGAATTTCAGACAAAAAAATAATCGTTTTGGAACAAAGAAGATTGTCCTCAAAAACCGACTAATTTATTGTAACACCTTAAACATTGTTTTTTATTACAGTTATGTTTCATTATCAATTCGAATAGAATACAAATTATTTACTATAAGTATCAAGAAAGAAGTGTTGGGTTGGAGAGAAATAGGCAAAAAGCCGACAAGCGTTATCGCAAATCGGCTTTTCCTGAGAAGAATGGGGACAAAATATCCTGTAGAGAGGAAGCGAAACGGGTATTCAGTTCGCCCAGCAGGCCGTGCAGCCGCTTGGCGTGTAACGGGTGAAGCCCGATAATAATCACTTCGATGCCCATCACCTCCAGGGTCTTCAGCAACGTGTTCAATTGAAACAGCCCTTCTTTGTCGATCTCCCCAACGGCTGAAAAATCAAGCAGGGCTGTCTCCACTGCTTTTACATACAAATAATCAAGGATTTTACTTTGGATAATATTCATTTTTTCCGGTTCCAGCTTACCGAAAAGGGGGATGAGGACCTTGTGTTTATCGAGTTGTATGCAAGGTGCAGAAAGGTCCCATACTTCATGAAGCAAGGCATCCGTGCGTTCTTTTTCCGACAGAAGTTCAAAGTCGGTTTCGCGCAGGCGGCCTTGAAGTTTGTTCAGTTGAGCCGCAATCCGTTCCATGTGCGGATCTTTTTGCACGAGTACCAAATTGGCAATGTGGTCGCTTTCCCATTTGATGTGGACATCGGCTAGAAAAAGATTGCCGGCTTGATCTGTGAAATTCAACTCGAGTTTTTGTGCCATGGAGTCGGGACGGATAAAAGCCGCGGCCTTCATGCGGCTGCCTGGATCGACCAATTCGGTGAAATTATCCTTTTTAGTGAACAGCATTGTTGCTTCCGGGGAGGAGTCGAGAATGTCAAAGTCCGTATTGATTTTGAAAATGGGGAGAGGCAAGGCATTAAATGAAGTTGTGCTGTTCATGCGATTGCTCCTTTCCGGATTGGATCCATTGCTCAAGTTCATCGAGCTCCCGGACAACGATAGCACCTTCTTCTTCCAATGCGGTCATGTCAGCCAGCTTCATGGCCCGTCCGCCGATCAAAATGACCGGCGGCTTGTCCAGTTGCTGGAATGCACGGATATAGGTTTTCAAAGCGGGCAGGCGATAGGCGAGCGCAGCGGACAAACCGATCACATCCGGCTTCTGGCGGATTGCGGCATCCAAGGCGTGGTCAAGCGGCAAGTTCGGTCCCATGTATTGGACGTGCCACCCTTTTTCACGGAAAATAGAAGCTACCATCTTCAAGCCAAGGTAATGGTCTTCCCCTTCAAGTCCCATTACCATCACTTTGCCTTCAGCCCGATCATTTTGCACGTTTCGTTCCTCGGTAGCTGATAGGATAAAATCGCAAATGGCTGTTGCAAGATGCTCATCTGCAACGCTGATGTCATTGCGTTCCCACAGCACACCGATGTGATACATGGTCGGTGTCAGGACATTCGTGAATAGTTCTTTTCGTGAATGGGTTTCCAAGTATTCCAGGATATTCTTCATAGCTTGCGCATCTTCTCCGGCGATAAAGAGGCGTGCCAATTCTTCGGGGTTGATGGTCATAAGCGTGTTCCTTTCGGTGCTGATTGGTCCAGGTGTTGGATGGCTTCCTGCAGACAGCGAATCATGAACGATTCTTCTTCACTGCTCAGTTTTTCGGGTATGATGTCAATCAGAATTTGAAAATTTTCGATGATCAGCGCTGTTTCGACATTCCGGCTGACCAAAACGGTTTCCAGCCAAACGGCGTAATCAGTGAATAGTTGGCTTTGGCCAACGGCATAGGCAGATTCCAGATGGTCCAGGTGGTGGATGTTGTCCTTCTCGGTATGCAGGACCCCGCGTTCTCCAAAGCGCTCCCATAAATCAGGATGGGCTTCATAAATCATTTCCATGGCGTACTTGGCGATTTGCTGTTTCGCTTCTATGTTCATCCGGCCACAACTTCGTATTGCCGAACTTTCGGGATAATGCCTGCGAGTTCCTGGTCCGGGTAATTTTTTTCAAGCTCGTGGATTTCCTTGAACTCCTTACTCGTAGCCCAAGCGAGATAAGCCGCTTTCGTTTCCCATTCGAGGTGTACGGTCAGCTCATTTGTTTTCTTTGTGTTTTGAATGAGCCGGAACGAAAGAAATCCGGGCGCGTTGTCCACTCGTTTTGAGCGGTTACGGTAGATTTCGATGACTTCATTGGTTTTTTCAGGTGGTACAATAAATGCTGAGGTTACAATATACATACTCCGTCCCCTTTATCTTTTAACAAATTTCCTTTGATTATAACATTCGATAAAATAGATGAGAAGAAAAGAGGGGTCGCGATGAGCAAATTGAAACTTTATCTGATTCTGGTCCTGGTGATGTTTGTCTGGGGGATGAATATTCCAGCCGTGAAATATTTGACTGAACAGATGGGCATCGTCACGATGACGTCACTTCGCATATTTATGGCGGGGATTGTGGTTTTCATTCTCCTGTTCTTTATGCGCCTCATCCGGATGCCGACTGCCACGGAATGGAAATACATACTGGGCGGCACACTGCTTAATGTGGTCATCCACCATTATTTTATCGCCATCGGTTTGAATCTGACTTCCGGCACCAATGGCGGACTGATCATCGGAACCGGTCCGATCATGACGGCAATTTTCGGTTTGCTGCTCATCCGCCTCAGGCCGAGCAGGCTGCAATGGCTTGGTTTTTTTCTAGGGTTTCTGGGCATTGCGGCGACAATCCTTGCCGGCAACAGCGGAGCCACACAAGTGTCAGTGGGAGACTTTTATATACTCCTGTCGATTCTCAGCCAGGCACTCAGTTTCCTGTTGATCAGCAAAGCGGCGCGCACTTTGGATCCGCGGCTGTTGACGGCTTACATGCTGCTGCTTGGGTCATTCGGTTTGTTCATCATCAGTTTGATACTCGAGCCGGGTGAGTGGCGGATGTTCGGTGAGATGGACTCGACATTTTGGCTGTTGATCATCGGGTCAGGCATAATGGCTACAGCAATCGGACATATGATTTATAATTATTCTGTAGGAAGAATCGGCCCGTCCAAAGCGGCCATCTTCATGAACTTGAGCACCGTATTTGCGATTCTCGGTTCCGCTTTGTTCTTGGGCGAAATCATCACGATCAACCATCTTCTTGGACTGGTCTTTGTCGTATGCGGGGTGGTTCTTGGTTCCGGAGCGGCAGAGGAATTATGGAAGTCTCGGCAGAATTCAAACAATGACGTTACGAAAGGTGGAGATTCACGTGGCGAAAAGTTATAACGAATTGATCAAAGGGAAGATATTCATTGGTGGTGCGGCAGATGCCAGACAAGCGGCTGAAACGGAAGGGACAGCGAAGGTGTTTGATCTGCGCTCGGAAGCAATTGACGCGGATGAGGATTACCTCCGCATCCATACGCCAATCATGGATGATCGGGAACATCAGGACGAGTCCATAAAAAATGCAATCGATGAAGTGGTGGGGGCTTACCGTAAAGGCGAAAAAGTGTTTTTCCATTGTGCAGCGGGAAGCAACCGGGCGGGAACGGTCGCCATCGGTACATTGCTTGAGCTTGGCGAAGCCCGGACTTATGAAGAAGCGGAGCAAAAAGCGAAAAGGGTCCGGCCGATCATCCAGGTTAAACCGGAATATAAAGAAGCGCTGAAAAGGCTCTATCCGGAAGCGTGAAGTTTTGTGCTTTATTATAGTAGAAAAAATCATGGAAACCCTTCCTTCCTTTAGCTAAAAGGATATTTCCCGGGAAATAATAGGTGGAAGCTTTCAGAATTTTATCTTTTACAGCGAAAACCTGTTATGATAAGGTATATTTTCATATGCGATACGCATAGAAGCAACGGAGTGATTACATGAGCAAAGCAAAAGGCAAGGGCGGCACCGGGAGAGGTACCGACAAAAAAGGTTGGAACCGCTGGAAGGCGGGGGTCAACAAAGCTAAAAGCGCGAAGCCTTACACAAGCAAGCGTTCGAAAAAAGCGGTTGAACCGAAAAACGACAACCAGCAAACAGAAGAGGCATCCGGATGGACGGACGCCTAATATGCGAAACGATCGAGTGGCCTTTTGAAGGCCGCTTTTTTTCGTTCCAAAATAGAAAGGCTCGCCGGTAATTATTTTCGGAATACTCTCTAATTCACCTGTTATCGAATTCCTTCTTCCTGTATAGTTTTATACAAGCCAAACTAGGCGTATATATAGAAAAAGGGGTGAAACTGCATGACTATAGTTCAAGAAAGAGAACAAAAGATTCCGCGCTCCGCCAGATGGAAGTTTCTGATTCCGTCTTTGATCGGCGCATTGCTGTTCCTGGTGCCAGTCTCCATCGACGGTCAAGTGACCATTGGCGTGGGGATATTGGCGTCATTCCTGTTAGACGCGTTCGGTGAATGGATTCCTGCATTTATTTTATTCCTACTGGGTGTATCGGCGATCGCGACTTTAGCGGCTGTCGTCATTAAACCCCTATTCGTCAGAAAATCACCGTTTCTCGCATCTCTGTTCATCACCGGACCGTTCGGACTGATTGTCCGCATCGTCGCATTCGCATTCGGTATCATGGC
>DATHVY010000079.1:0-8724 GCA_035461045.1 Planococcus sp. (in: firmicutes) | reverse complement strand
CAGTTCGTCCGCCTTCGGCAAGCGCTGGTGCCACAGCAGGTAAATCACTTCTTCAAAGCTGGCGTTGTCTGCCAGGTCGTCGATATCATAGCCAACGTATGTAAGTGTGTCATCAATAATCGAACTGATGGCCGACTGGGTTGCGACAATTCCTTCTAAACCTTTTGTAGTTGCATTTGACATGAAAATCGCTCCTTCTTATTGGATAGGTTGGGTGAAGACTCACTGAACATTTTCAGGAAATATGATAAAGCGCTTTCATAGAGCCGGTAAATGAAATCAGCAGTTCCTATACAGTGTGTCCTGTTGAACATTCATAAGCTAATTATTAGATAATTTTAACTTATTCCATTTAGAAGGAGAGTTAAAGTGTCTGGACAAGAAGATATTCGTATGAAGCAGTTAAATGGAAGGTTGAACAAGGTTTATTCAGTAAATTATTGTGTGATTCGTGCGGGGAAAACGGTTTAATATGGTAATATAACCCATAATAATATCTCGAGATGTTATTTGATGATAACTTTAATGTCAAAAGAGATTTTTTTATATTCCTGTGAACCTTAGAGCGGCAAGGTTTAAACGGGTGTAAAGTATTCGTTTTCGAAGCTTCCCTGAAAAAAAAGGTTTGTTTTATTATGAAATTCATTGTATTCTTCGAGGAGCAGTTAAGATGATCGAATTAGTCAAACTATTTAAAAAAAGGAGGATAAAACATGAAAACTTCGAAAAATAGGTGGCTGATTGCATTATCAGCCATCGCGATCCACTTATCGATTGGTGCAGCATATGCTTACAGTGTTTATACTTATCCGATCAGCGATGCAATGGGCTGGACAACTACAGAAATTACATATGCCTTTACAATTATGATGGCACTGGGTGGTATCTCCGCTGCTTTCTTCGGCAGTTTCGTGGAGAGGAACGGTCCAAGGAAATCGGCAATGCTGGCAGCTGTGCTATTTGGCCTAGGACAGGGAGGCGCAGGATTTGCAACTCAAATTGATTCGTTGCCGCTGTTTTTACTCACATACGGATTGTTGAGCGGACTCGGATTGGGAATCGGTTATATCTCTCCGGTTTCGACACTTGTTAAGTGGTTCCCGGATCGCCGGGGATTGGCAACAGGCATGGCTGTCATGGGCTTTGGAGCCGGTGCGCTGATTACAGCACCAGTTGCGGCCAGCTTGATTGAATCGGTTGGAGTCACGACCACATTCTACATTTTGGGTTCCAGTTACTTTGTTTTAATGATACTTGGAGCTTCTTATATTGCGCCTCCGCCACAAGGTTGGATGCCTGAGGGAATGCAAAAAGCAATCGACTCTGGAAAGAAAGTCGTGAAGAAAGACCTATCTCAATTGTCGGCTAAAGAAGCGATCAGAACAAGAAGATTCTGGATGCTTTGGTCGATGATGCTGATCAATACAACAGCAGGAATCATGATGATTTCCGTAGCTTCTCCAATGGCACAGGAACTGGCTGGTTTGACTGCTGCCGCTGCTGCAACATTGGTTGGGATCATGGGGATTTTCAATGGAGGAGGAAGGCTCGGATGGGCTGCCATTTCGGATTATATCGGCCGTCCGACTGTCTTTATGTTGTTCTTTATTCTCCAAATCATTGCCTTCTCATTGCTTCCAAACATCACCAACGTGATCCTGTTCCAGGCTTTAATATTGGTTGTGGTCAGCTGTTACGGTGGTGGATTCTCTAACTTGCCAGCTTTTATCGGCGATCTCTTCGGAACCAAACAGCTTGGAGCCATCCATGGCCTGCTGTTGACAACTTGGTCGCTTGGTGGGATTCTTGGGCCGGCAATCGTATCGCAAATCCGTGAACGTGCGGACAGCTATATTCCCGTCTTTTATGTGTTCATCGTCCTGATTAGCATCGCCTTGGTCATCTCCGTGTTGCTTCGAATGGACATTAAACGAGTTGAACGAATTGAAGAAAAAGCGGCTGATACTAGAGGCCTCGAATTGGGTAGTGAAAGCTGATCAATTGAAAACAAAGAGCCACAACCCGCTACTCGCGGGTTGTGGCTCTTTTTCTATTCATCGCTCATTTCATCCAGTGCGTTTTCTTCGATGATGATATCGGATATGCGCAACTGTTCGGCTGCCGTCTCGATATGAACTGCGCACTCGGTTAATGCGATTTCTTTTTCGGTTTTGATGGAATAACAAGCCCCTTCACCGATCGGCGACGTTAAATCGGGAGAATAAAAGAGGTTCTGATAACGGAAAGAGCCATTTCGAAAAACTGTCAGATTATCCTCTTTATCGAACAAAGACCGGCCAAACATGAAGGGGGCTTCAACCCCCAGAATATCAAGTATCGTCGGTGCCAAGTCGATTTGTCCACCGCTCACTTCAACCAACTCTCCTTGAGAGGAGCCCGGAATTTTGATCAATAAGGGAACGGCGCGATCCAACTTGAACAACTCCACTGGAGTTTCAGCTTTCAGCGACTCTGCCATTTCTCCTCCAGCATCTGTCAATCCGCTGTCATGATCACCATAAAATACAACCAATGAGTCGTCCCACAGCCCTTTTTGTTTAAGCTCTTCAACCATCATGCCAACCGCTTCGTCGACATAATGGATGGTGTGATAATACCCCTTCAAAAGAGGGTCTTCATAACCCGATAAATCCAATTTCTGAAGATCTTCCGGAATCTCATATGGAATGTGGCTGGTCAATGCAACCATAAATGAATAGAATGGCTCGTCCAGTTCATCCATAAACTGGAGTGAATTCATGAAAAAGTCTTTATCGTTCAATGCGATGCCAATCACTTCACCGTCCGGAAAATCCTCTTCACTGTAGAATTCTTTGAAACCGATGTTGCTGTATACTTCATCACGGTTCCAAAAGTCTTTATCATAAGCATGCATCGCTGCCGTATCATAACCGATTTCCTTCAATACGGCGGGCAAGCCGTCAAACTGGTTAGCTGGATATTGCGGATATACTGATCCGGAAGGCAAAGGATACAGCGATGTGTTGAATACAAATTCAGCATCGGATGTACGGCCTTCATGGGTTTGATGATAGAAATCAGGGAAATACAGCATCTCGTTTTGCAAGTCGTTCAAGTTAGGTGTCAGTTCCTGCCCATTGACTTCGTGATCGATTACTGACGTCTGGAAAGATTCCAGCTGGACAACAATGATATTCGGGTGCTCAGCCGGCTGTGATGAACGCTGTTCCCGCAAACCCGCCTGTTCGATCAAAATTTCTTCTTCGCCGGTGACATGATTACCATCCATTAAAAATTTCCGCGATTCACTGAGAATATCAAATCCGTGATAACCCCAAAAGCCGAAGTGATAATAGTTCTGCATGCTGGTCACGGATTGGGTTCCTGGCCATGCGCCTTCTTGTGTATAAGTGATGAACTGTGGCGTCACAAATAGGAATAATCCAAGTACAGCCCCGGAGCCTGCTAATTGTTTGCTGTTTGCATCCAGAGAAGCCGAACCTTTTTTCTTCAAGTACAGGATGACTGCACTGAAAATCAGCAGATCAGCGAAAAAGAGGAAATCATACCATTGAACCAAAGTTAGAAAACCGCCGCCCACACTGCCCATTTGATTGATTTCAGAGACCAGCACCACCGAAAGCATATCTTCAAAATATCGATAATACCAGATATTAGAAATTAATAACGTGCTGTGTAAAAACAGCAGCCCCATTAGAAACCAGCGCCTTTTTTGCTGTTTCAATAAAAGGGTCCAGCTTGAAAGAACCAAAATCCCTGCCAAATTTAAGACAAATAAACTGAAAGGAAACTCGGTTCCTGTGTAAATGCTGAAAATGTATAACTTTAATAAAGAAATGAAGAGATAAAAGCCATAATCTGAGTACACCACGACAGCCTCCCGGAAAATTCTTATAAATTATCTATACCTCATTTTGTAATGATAAAAACTTGTGCTTAAAATGTATAAGTTCAATTGAGCCATTAGGATTAAAATTACGGATAGTATATTTGTGATTTTGAATTCCTGCTTCCTTTTAAGTGAACTTCACTAAAGTGCTCTCCAGTTGTTTGCAATCTTTCAGCCAGGGTATTCGGAAGGTAGACTAGTTTAAAGCCATTGTTGAAGGAGTGAACAATACTAATGCCTTTTGCCCAAATCGAAAACGACGTATCCCTCTACTATCATACAAACGGAAATGGGCTGCCAATTGTCTTTGTCCATACGTTTATCATGGGTCATAATGTATTCAAGCATCAGGAGCAGCTATCCGAAAAGTACCAAACTATATTCTTTGATTTGCGTGGACATGGCCGAAGTTCAAAGGGGAATAGGCCGGTTACCATCGAATTGCTGGCTGATGATTTAAAGAAGCTGCTGGATCAGTTGGGCATTGAACAAGCCGTTCTCTGCGGATATTCTCATGGGGGGTTGATTGTTCAGGAATTTGCATTGAAATACCCTGAACGAACAGCGGCCATTATTTTATCAGGTGGTTATTCAGAACTAAACAGTTTCACTCCCAAATTCTTCATAAAGTTTTCCATGTGGTCGGCGAAATTTAAGCAAATGGCCGCCATTTCAAAAATACAGGCAATCATCAATCGCTATGATAAGCAGGACGAGAAAGAAATTTATGAATACGCACTGAAAACCGATTCGCAGCGATCATATGAATTCTGTAAAACAGGACTTAGTTACAATTCCACTTCTTTATTGCATCGCTTAAAAATGCCGATCCTATTGGTCTATGGCAGCCTGGAAAAGCCGATGCATCATTATATGGAGCCGTTTTTGAAAGAAGCACCCCAAACTCAAGTGGTTTTTATCGACAAAGGAACGCATCAACTGCCGCCTCGCTCTTTTCAGGAATTCAACGCCATTTTGGACCGCTTTTTGCAGCCAATGAAAAGTAGATTAACTGCTTGAAGAATAGGATTCAACTTATTTTAGTGGAGGAATGCTATGAAGAATACTCTTCGTTTAATCGGACCTGCGCTGATGATTTTTATCGGATTGCAACTTCTCGGTAATGTCGTGATCACTTTCCTGTTATTTTATAGCTGGCTGTTCGCAGTGCCTCTTTTTGATCGGTCTTTTTCTAAGAAAAGATTCCAAATCAATCGCCAAACAGCCTTTATCGGAATCGGCAGCGGTTTACTGATCTTCACCATCATTTTCGGTGGTTTGCAGTGGCTGCACATTTATTTGCTCGATATCAATCAGTTGCGTGTGCTTCTTCTTGAATGGGGATTCTCGGGACCTGGTGAAATTGGACTGATGTTAATTCTGCTGATTCTAAATCCGATTGCGGAGGAGATTTACTGGAGAGGGTATATGTTCGAAAAACTTAAGGAACACGGTTCAGCCTTCTATACGGTTTGGATGACGTCAATATTTTATGCGTTCTATCATCTGCTCACTGTGTTTCCGATTTTTCAGGGGATATTCGGGATTGTTGCAGTTCTCCCTGTTCTGATCGGTGGACTGATATGGGGGTTCATGAGAGAAAAAACAGGTTCCGTCACTGCGACGATTATCAGCCATGGATTAGCGGATCTCGGAATCGTCTGTGTTTATTGGTTTATCATCAGATAGATATCCTGAATGGGGGAATTTAACAATGGGTTACGTAGAGGATATTAGAAAACTGGTTGGCAACCGGCCGCTTATACTTGTTGGAGCGGTGGCCGTCCTCATAGACAAAAAAGGGCGTTTGCTCCTCGAACAGCGAAAATTCCCGGAAGATACTTGGGGGCTTCCGGGGGGCTTGATGGAGCTCGGGGAGTCGACCGAAGACACTGCCAGGCGAGAAGTACAGGAAGAGACGGGACTGGTGATCGGTGAGCTTCGTTTGATCAATATTTATTCGGGTCCCGAGCATTTTGTCGTCGCACAAAATGGAGACCAGTTTTATGTTGTGACGGCCGCATATTGGACCGACGAATGGCAAGGCGAGCTGCATAGGGACGATTTGGAATCGGTGGATTTGAAGTTTTTCAAGCCTTCCGAATTGCCCGGCAAGATGATTGGAAGCCATCTCACAATTGTTCAAGATTTCCTCCATAAAACAAAAGAATAACTGCCAAGGAATGAAGGTTCCCTGGCAGTTTTTTTTTTTGTTTTGATGGTATAAATATTTAGAAGGAAAATATTTACTGATTGTCGAATGAATCATTACGAGGGGATAGCATAGTGAAAAAGAAAATATATTGGGTGGCTCTCATCTATTTCTGTATTCTTGGATTTTCCATTTACTTTTATTATTCGCAGTTGAACGAACCGGCTGCTGAGTTGCATCAGCGCCTACTTCCTGTGGAAATCAAAACTGTCAAATCGGGCATGAGCGAGGATGACATCCGGAAAATTGTGCTTGATGGCAATAAGGATCAGGATGTTCTGTCAATTGCGGGCCTGCAGCACAGTCAGGGTGGGCACACTGTCTATCCGAATGGCGTCATGGTTGATATGAAACCCTACAACAGAATCCTGGACTTCAATGCACAGGACAAGACCATCACTGTTCAAAGCGGAGCGACATGGAACGATATCCAGAAAACCATCAATCCGCACGGGCTTTCCTTGAAAGTCAGTCAGTCTCAAAATATCTTTACGCTTGGGGGTTCGTTGAGTGTCCATGCCCATGGTTTGGACATACGAAACGGAGGCATGGTGGATACGGTCCGATCCATGCGCCTCATGAACCCGCAAGGAGAGATTCTCCGTTTGAGTCCTGAAGAAAACAGTGAATTGTTTTATGCAGTGATTGGCGGTTATGGGTTGTTTGGAATCATCCTGGATGTGACGTTGGAATTAACAGCAGATGAACTTTATGAAACTGAAACTGCTGAGGTGGATTTTCTCAGCTATCCAGATTATTTCAAAGAGGAAGTACTCGGAAATGAAGCGATGAAGATGCATCTGGCACGCATCTCAATAGCGCCGGAATCGTTCATGGAAGAGATGTATGTCATCAATTACAACATGGCAGAAGACCAGTCTCTGCTGAGTGAGCATCAGCAGTTGAAAACAGAAAGCCTGGTTGCTGTGCCGAAATTTTTTCTCGGATTGTCACGTATCAACGACCGTGGAAAATCGATTTTTTGGAACACCCAAAAATTCTATATTGAAGGAATCGATGGCAATCTCGTTTCCCGCAACAACGTCATGCGATCCGATTCGGAATTCATGGAGTATGACAATGCCAAGAAGACCGAGATTCTACAGGAATATTTCATTCCTGTAGATCAGTTCAGCGACTATATTGCTGATTTGAAACGAGTGCTGGAAAACGATCCGGAGTTTAACTTGTTGAATGTCACCATCCGCTATGTGGAAAAAAACGAAAAGGCGGTTTTATCCTACGCCAAAGAAGATATGCTGGCGCTAGTCTTACTCATCAACTTGGAAACCGATGCAGAAAGTGTCGAGGAGGCAGGAGAGACAATCAGGAAAATGATCGATGTGACGCTTGATCACAACGGCAGTTATTATTTGCCGTATTTCGGTTATCCGACGAAATCTCAGATGCAAAGCGCATACCCAAGAACCCAAGAGTTTTTTGATTTGAAGGAACAAAATGATCCCGACGATCGGTTTATGAATCTTTTTTACGAGGAGTACCGGCCATGAACTATAAACGTTTTATTTATTACCAGGGAACAGTTGGCATGGCTTCTGGGATGATTTTTCCTTTTTATATTTTGCTTATTAAAAATGTTGGCGACAGCTATGCGCAATTCGGGTGGGCCTATGGATTGTTCGCATTGACCGCGGCATGCTGTTATCCGCTGATCGGAAGGTACGCAGACCGAGCCGGGGATAAAACATTGTTAAGTATTTATTCCTGGGGGATGGCCGTGACGCTGCTATTTTTCCCGCTGGCATCGGAAGTGTGGCATGTCTACATTTTACAGATTTTCATGGGTGTGCTCGGCGCTGTGCAGAAAAACTCTGAAAAGACGGTTTTGGCACGCTATGTGGCAAAAGAATCCGCAGGCACTCAAATCGGCAATTACCATATATGGACCTCAGTGCTTGGGGCAATCGCAGTGATCGCTACTGGATATCTTGTCGATTTCTTCACCATCGCCAGTATTTTTTACATTGCCAGTATCATTTTTGCCTGGAGTGGGTTGCAATTGCTTAAACTGGATATCCGGGAGATCCATCCTTTGAAAACGTAAAAACAGCACCACTCAAAAAGCTGAGTGGCGCTGTTTCAAGAATTGCGGCCGGTTCCATGAAGAATCCATGGAGATGGAAGTTTGAATTGGTGGTTTTCCGGCAGTGACTGGATGGTTTCTTTCGTTAAATCCATCCAAATAAACACTTCACCGACCACCTCATCGGCCATTTCTCTGTGGGCAGAGGCGATGGTTTCCCATAAGCCAGGCTGGTCCATCAAATCACTCCAAGGAAAAATTGCCTGTAAATAATGATCTCTTTTAAAGTCCTTTTTTGTAATAAGCACGCGCGTGGCATCTTCGTTTTCGTACATTCGCCATTTTGCCAATCGATCCTCGGGAAAGAGGTCGGCCGTTGCGGGAAAAGGATAATAACATTCAAAAGGGAAAACAGCGCCAGTTTTTACATACAGTTGGTCAAGCCACTGCTTTTTGCTTTCAAGGCTTTCCACTTCCCGCCAAGGGCGTCTGCCGTTTGAAAGCATGGAAACATCTTGCGTGGTCGCGCCGAAAAGCGTCGAGTGTTCCGATAAGCCGAGTTTAGCCAAAACACGG
>DATHVY010000078.1:0-7718 GCA_035461045.1 Planococcus sp. (in: firmicutes) | reverse complement strand
GCGATAGCCAAGGCACAAGCGGAAAAAGAAGCGATAGCCAAAGCCCAGGCGGAAAAAGAAGTGGCTGAAAAGAAAGCGCAGGAAGCGCAACAGCAGCCTCCTGCTCCCTCTGAGAAGACACATGTGGTCCAGGCGAATGAAACCCTTTACCGCATAGCCGTGAACAATTACGGTGCTGCCGGAGCTGGGGCGGCTGTAGAGCGCATCAAACAAGCAAATGGCTTATCTTCAAATGAAATCAGTGTCGGACAAACTCTGGTTTTACCATAATAAAATAGGAATCCATCAACGATTAATCCGTGGACTCCGGAATGCGATCAGTGATATAAAGAAGCATGGGCAGTAAACTGTCTATGCTTCTTTATTAATTAAGGGGATATTAGTTGTGAAATGGATCATGAAAGCGTGTTTGGCGCTTGTAGCGCTTCTCTTATATATGTGGCGAAATGCTTTTCGCTCGAATCTGGTCAGAAAGACCGTCGAAATTTGTTCGGTGCGCGGATTCCGTCCTTTTCAGCTTCTTTTCATTGCGGATATCCATAGACGCAAACTAAAGGCTAAAGAGTTCAATCTGCCCATCGATTGCATCATCATCGGCGGTGATTTAACGGAACGAGGAGTTCCGCTTTCGCGGATCGAGCATAATTTGAAAATACTATCCTCACGGGCTCAAGTGTATTTTATATGGGGAAACAATGATCGGGAGTCGGGTGAATTCAAGCTGAGGAAGTTATTCGATAGATACGGCATCGTTGTTCTGGACAACGAGTCGGTCCAGCTGTTTGAGGAGCCGCATCTCAGGTTGGCTGGAAGCGACCACTTTCTTTATGACCCATTCGGGTTGGAGAAAACATTCTCGCAGGTTAAGCAGGAGGATACCGTGATTTTCGTTTCACATACGCCGTTTGTTTTTGGACGTGTAAGGGAAAGTTATCCCGTCGATTTCATGCTGGCCGGACACACCCACGGAGGCCAAATCCGCCTCGGGAAATTGGGGGTCTTCAAAAAAGGTTCACTCCAAAAAAAAGAAGGCACGCCGCAACTCATTACAAATGGCTTTGGAACCACCGCTTTGCCGCTTCGTTTAGGAGCGCAGGCAGAATATCATTTGCTTCTTATAAAGCCACGAAAGCAGAAAGATTTTCCGGGGTGGCAGAAATGCCGGTAATCTTCTATGCTAAAGGTATAGATTCTTGGAGCGGGAGATGTGATTAATGAAAAAAGCGGATGTAATTGTCATCGGCGGAGGGCCTTGCGGTTTATCAGCTGCAATTGAAATTCAAAAAATCGGTCTTCATCCGATTGTTATAGAAAAAGGGAACATCGTAAATGCCATTTACCAATACCCGACACACCAGACTTTTTTCAGCACGAGCGAAAAGCTTTCAATCGGAGATGTTCCGTTCATCACAGAAGAACGGAAGCCGAAACGCAATCAGGCGCTTGTGTATTACCGGGAAGTAGTAAAGCGGACAGGCATTGAAGTCCGGGCATTCGAGGAGGTCTTATCCGTTGAAAAAAATGGAACTTTCCAGGTTCGAACGTCCAAAGAACTTTATACAGCTGATTATGTTGTAGCGGCAACCGGTTATTATGATCAACCGAATGAGTTGGATGTTGCAGGGGCCAAGCTGAGGAAAGTCATGCATTATTTCAAAGAGGGCCATCCTTATTTCAATCAGGATGTCCTGGTAATCGGCGGCAAAAATTCAGCGGTCGACGCTGCTTTGGAATTGCATAAAGCCGGCAGCAGGGTGACTGTCTCCTATCAGGGAACCAGTTATTCAAAAAGCATAAAACCATGGATCTTGCCGGAATTTGATGGTTTGGTGAGAAACGGTGAGATTGACATGCTTTTCGATTCAACAGTCGATAAAATTTCCGAGGATGAAGTCGAATTGACCGTAAATGATCAAAAAGTAATCATAAAAAACCACTTTGTTTTTGCCATGATTGGCTATCATCCCGACCATTCGTTTTTGCAAAGCATGGGAATCTCCATCGACTCCAAATCCGGTCGCCCCGATTTCGATCCGCTGACAATGGAAACGGGCATAGAAGGATTGTATATTGCCGGCGTCATTGCGGCAGGCAACAACGCCAATGAGATATTTATCGAAAACGGCAGATTTCACGGGCAGGAAATCGCAAAAGCGATTGCGGCAAAAATCGGCAGAATACTGTAAAATTTCGGGATAATTAAAAAGTCAGAGGTGAATGGATTGAAAAAGAGAGTTTCCTTGATTACAACCGGCGGGACGATTGCGAGCCGTGAAATTTCCAAAGGGCTGTTGAAATCCGGTGCTATTTCCGGAGCGGAGCTGGCTGAACTTTGCCGGTTGCCCGAAGAAATAGAAGTAAAAGTGATTGATGTTTTCCAGCTTCCAAGCATGCATATCGGTTTTGATAAGATGCTGTTGTTGAGGGAAGCGGTAATGAAAGAGCTGGAGAATCCGGAAATCGATGGGGTCGTAGTCACTCATGGGACAGACACGCTTGAAGAAACGGCTTATTTTTTGGATTTGACAGTGGATGATAAGAGAACGGTGGTCGTGACAGGCTCACAGCGCTCACCGGACGACGTGGGAACCGATGTGTATTCGAACTTAAGAAACTCCATTTACGTTGCCGTCGACGAAACGTTACGCGACACTGGGACGGTGGTTGTTTTTAACGAACGAATTTATACGGCAAAATATGTAAAAAAAGTTCATTCAAGTAACCTGCAGGGATTTGATTCGTTTGGCCACGGATACTTGGGGATTATCGATAATGATTCGGTCAGTGTGTATCAAAAGCCGATTTGGCGCGACGTTTACGAAGTGTCCAGCCAAATGCCGCGAGTGGAAATCATCAAATGCCACTCCGGACAAGATGGCTATTTGATTGAACTGCTGTCAGACAGCGATGCAGCGGGAATTGTTCTTGAAGCAGCGGGCAGAGGCCAGATTTCCCCCCACATGGTAGCGGCGGCGGAAAAATTCATGTCAAAAGGAAAAGTGATCGTCTTGACCACCAGTGCTGAAGAAGGAAATGTCTATCCAAGTTATGGCTATGCCGGCAGTGCCCATGATCTAATGACTAAAGGGGTTATTCTCGGAAGTGACTATGACAGCAAAAAAGCCCGCATTAAATTGGCGGTCCTGCTGTCTTCGAAAAAAACTATAAGCAACGATTCTTTTGAACGTTGAATTGGATCAAGTCAGAAGTTCCATCTATTTTGTTTAAGAAATAAAACAAAGGAGCAGGCAGATGATCATTCTATTAACAGTTGCGATTGCTCCGGCGCTGGCTTTGTTCAGTTATTTCTATTTGCGTGACGAATTCTCAAGCGAACCTTCAAAATTGATTTTCCGTTGCTTCATCTACGGAGCGGTGCTTACATTTCCGATTTTATTCCTTCAATACGTATTCGATGCTGAAGGTGTTTTTACCCATCAATTCAACCAATCCGTGTTATTCCCCAGTGCAGTGGAAGAGTTTTTCAAATGGCTTGTTTTGGTCATCGCCATCTTTCGCCATGTGGATTTTGAAGACCCGTATGACGGCATACTATATGGGGCCAGCATCTCTTTAGGGTTCGCTACGGTTGAGAATGTCCTTTACTTGCTGGAATTCGGTCTCGAAACAGCTTTTATCAGAGCTTTTCTGCCAGTTTCCGGCCATGCCTTATTCGGGGTTGTAATGGGCTATTATTTTGGCAAAGCTAAGTTCACAGACGGAAAGCAAGGGCACATCTATTTGATCATTGCATTATTCTCAGCGCTTTCACTGCATTTGGCTTATAATACAATTCTATTTTTTCAGAATGCATGGTCCTACAGCGTGATTCCTTTTATGCTGTTCTTATGGTGGTTCGGTTTAAGAAAAGTGAAGCAGGCGCACCAGCTGTCAGTGGAGCATTACCATGAACGGACGCCATTGGGCACGGGAAAAAAATGAGGATTCAACAATTCTTTGACGAGATGGTGCACAATTAGCAATCATTCAAGCAATGAACAGAAAGACCATGAACTCCAAGTTCATGGTCTTTCTGTTCATTGCCGCACTTTCCGGCGGACTCCTGCTGCAAAACTATATCGTCCGGATTTTCTTATTATGTTAGAATATGTTGAATACATATGACGGGGTGACTATTTTGATAAAACAGATTCAAATAGCAATTGATGGACCGGCTGCAGCCGGAAAAAGCACAATTGCAAAAATTGTAGCAGAGGAATTAGGTTATATCTATATTGATACTGGCGCAATGTATCGTGCCATCACATTAAAAGCATTGAATGAAGGGATCGATCTGGCCGACAACAGGGAGGCAGGCCAACTGCTCGCCCGAACAGAAATTGACCTTTACCCTTCGGAGCATGGACAGCTGGTGTTTCTGGATGGACAGGATGTTACTGGGAAAATCAGATCCCAACATGTCACGCAATCGGTTTCTGAGATGGCTGCCCATGAACTGGTTCGTATAAGAATGGTCGAAATGCAGCAGCAATTAGCGGAAGGGCGAGGGGTTGTCATGGATGGCCGTGATATCGGGACCCATGTGTTGCCGCATGCTGCACTAAAAGTTTTTATGTCAGCTTCCGTTGAAGAACGTGCCAGACGCCGTTTTGAAGAAAATAAAAAACGCAATATCGAAATTCCGCTGGAAGAACTGCAGGAAGAAATCGCCCTGCGCGATAAAATGGATAGCGAGCGGGAATTTGCACCACTTCAAAGGGCGGAGGACGCTATATTTTTGGATACTACTGAGTTAACCATCAAAGAAGCGGCGGATGCTATCTTAAAACTGGCAGAAGAGAGGTTGAGTTAACGTGAATTTATACAAAATTGGAAAAACATTAGTGAAAACAGCATTGACTCCTATTTATAGATTTGAAGTCATTGGAGCGGAAAAGTTCCCCAAAGAAGGAGGAATCCTCCTTTGCTCGAATCATATCAATGCGCTTGACCCTCCTGTAGTGGGGCTCACCGCCCCGAGGACCGTGCATTTCATGGCAAAAGAAGAATTGTTTAAATTGCCGATCTTAGGGCCGATCCTGCCTCGCGTCAACGCTTTTCCAGTCAAACGAGGCATGAGTGACCGGGAAGCTTTGAGAACAGCGTTGAAGCTGTTGAAAGGCGGAGAAGTTGTCGGGTTGTTTCCGGAAGGCACCCGCTCCACTGATGGAGTGCTGAAAAAAGGCTTGAGCGGTGCCGGTTTCTTTGCCTTGCGAGGAGAGGCAGATGTTATGCCATGTGCCATCATCGGACCATACAAACCTTTCAAAAAAGTCAAGGTGGTTTACGGTGAACCGATTCTTATGGCTCCCTATCGCGAGCGAAAAGCATCAGCCGAGGAAGTGACCGGAGTAATAATGGCCAGCATACAGGAAATTTTGCATGAAAACACCATAAATAAGTGATAATTTTTGTTTTTATTAGAGAATTCGAATAAAATGGAAGATGGATAGTTTGTGAAGGAGGGCTACTTATGTCAGAGGAAATGAACATGATGGAAAACCGTGACTTCCAAACAGGAGATCGCGTAAAAGGAATAGTAGATAAAATTGAAGAAAAAGCCGTAACTGTTACAATTGATGGCGCACCTTTCGATGGAGTTATTCCTATTAGTGAATTATCAAGCCTCCATATTGAAAAAGCCTCAGATTCGGTTTCAGTGGGTGATGAACTTGACTTGATCATTACAAAAGTTGAAGATGAGAACTACGTTCTTTCGAAGCGTAAAGTCGATGCTGAACAGGCATGGGACGACCTTGAGAAGAAATTCGAATCAGGTGAAATCATCGAAGCAGAAGTGAAGGATGTTGTCAAAGGCGGCCTAGTCATCGATTTGGGTGTCCGTGGATTTGTTCCGGCTTCTTTAGTTGAAGATTATTTTGTTGAAAGTTTTGAAGATTATAAAGGCAAAGTCCTGACGTTTAAAATAGTGGAAATGGAAAAAGAGAATAACCGACTGATTCTTTCTCACCGGGCTGTGATCGAGGAAGAGAAAGAATCTCAAAAAGAAGAGGTTATGAACACGATTCATGCCGGCGATGAAATGACTGGCAAGGTTCAAAGAATTGCCTCGTTTGGAGCATTTGTGGATATAGGCGGAGTTGATGGATTGGTGCATATTTCCCAGCTGTCACACGAGCATATTGACAAAGTTTCGGATGTCGTTAAAGAAGGTCAGGAAGTTCGAGTGAAAGTCCTATCTGTAGACCGTGACTCAGAAAGAATCTCCTTATCAATCAAAGATACATTGCCGGGGCCATGGGACTCCATTGAAGAAAAAGCGCCGAAAGGCTCAACCCATAACGGTACTGTGAAACGCTTAGTCAGCTATGGAGCTTTTGTTGAAGTGCTTCCTGGAGTGGAAGGTTTGGTGCATATTTCACAGATTGCGCATAAGCATATCGGCACGCCGCATGAAGTGCTTTCAGAGGGCCAGGAAGTTCAGGTCAAGGTCTTGGAAGTCAATAAAGAGGATAAGCGTCTTTCACTGAGCATCAAAGAGTTGATCGAAAAAGAAGCCCAACAGAACTACTCAGATTATGAAATGCCTGAAGAATCTTCCGGTTTCTCTATTAGTGATGTTATCGGGGATAAACTTAAAGGGTTTAAATCCGAATAATATGTCGAGGGCAGAACGAAAACTTGATCATATTAAACTTGCGATAAGCACCGGGCAAAATAGAGGCACGATGTTTGATGACATTCGATTCGTTCATCAGGCTTTGCCTGATCTCGATGTTAAAGGCATCAGCCTCCATCCGGAAACAGGTGATTTGAACTTGAAATCACCTGTTTTTATTAATGCCATGACCGGTGGCGGCGGAGTGGATACCGAAAAGATTAACGGATTGCTGGCAAGGGCTGCCAGAGAAACCGGAATCGCCATGGCCGTCGGTTCTCAAATGTCTGCATTGAAGAACGCCAGTGAACGAGCCAGCTATCAGGCAGTCAGAAAAGAAAATCCCGATGGAGTTATTTTCGGCAATCTTGGAAGTGAAGCGACTGTCAAACAGGCGCTTGAAGCGATTGAAATGATCGGAGCAGATGGACTTCAAATTCATTTGAATGTTATCCAGGAGTTGACGATGCCGGAAGGCGACCGGGAATTTTCCGGTGCTTTGGAAAGAATTCAGGCCATCGCCGAATCCATCCCGGTGCCTTTAATCGTCAAAGAAACTGGCTTTGGAATATCCCGTGAAACGGCCACAAAGCTCGCAGCAGTCAATGTCTCGGCAATCGACGTCAGTGGATTTGGCGGAACAAACTTCGCCTCCATCGAAAACGAAAGGCGAGCAAGGAAGCTGACGTATTTTCAGGACTGGGGAATTCCGACGGCTGCGGCAATTGTGGAAGCCAGAAGTGTTTTCAAGGGGCCGGTGTTGGCCTCAGGCGGCATTCAACATGCTCTGGACATGGTCAAAGCCTTTACGCTCGGGGCGGATGCAGCGGGACTTGCAGGCTCGTTTCTGAAGACGGCCATGGATGAAGGCGAAAGCCAGTTGATCGCGGACATTGAAGGGTTGAAGGAAGATTTAAAGATGATGATGACAGCTTTAGGTGCAAAGAAATTATCCGACTTGCCTCATTGCCCTGCTATTATAACAGGGGATTTGCATCAATATTTGTCTGCCAGAGGATTGGATCCGGATTCATTTGCCAATCGGGCATAAACTGAATATTTCATATAAACAGGGTGATGGACATTTACAGGATGTCAT
>DATHVY010000077.1:0-2629 GCA_035461045.1 Planococcus sp. (in: firmicutes) | reverse complement strand
AACAACGCATAAAGGGGTTTCCCGCCTTGTGATGATCGATCGGTATTCTTTTAAAGATACAGAAAAGAAAACACTGAAAGCGGGCGACTTTGTCGTTCTGACTGTCAAGGAAGATCCGAAATTCCCGGCTCGCGGGCTCGGTTTTATCGTTTCGGTTGATAAAGCAGCGAACAAAGCGCAGGTCTGGATCGAAGAAGATTACCGCAGCGCGATCGACAAAGAAGGTGAGCGGGAAAAAGGGATCGTCAGCCGCCCGTTGGACGTTATCGAAAAACCGCTTGAAGTTTATTACGAGCAGATTGCAAAACGCAACGCTGCAGGACTTTCTTCAGTGGAGAGCACACCCGAAAAGCGGGAAGAATGGTTTAACAAGTTTTACGAGCAGCTCGTCGGACTCAAGTTCATCCCTGCAGGTCGGGTGCTGTACGGGGCAGGAGCAGGTACGGATGTTACGTATTTCAACTGCTACGTGATGCCATTTGTTGCCGATTCTCGCGAAGGCATCTCAGATCATCGCAAGCAGGTCATGGAAATCATGAGCCGCGGCGGCGGAGTCGGAACGAATGGCTCCACATTGCGCCCGAGAAACACTTTGGCGCGCGGAGTCAACGGCAAATCATCCGGTTCGGTTTCTTGGCTGGACGATATTGCTAAATTAACTCATCTTGTTGAACAGGGTGGTTCACGCCGCGGTGCACAGATGATCATGCTTGCTGACTGGCATCCGGATATCGCAGAATTCATCATTTCAAAAATGCAGAATCCGCGGATCCTCCGCTATTTGATCGAAAACAGCGAAGATGAAACGATCAAAAAACTGGCTAATGAAAAATTGAAGTTCAAAGCTTTAACACAACAAGAAGAAATGATGTACCAAGGAATTCTCAACTACCGGAATATTCCAGGTAAGGGCGGATTCAATGAGCAGATCATGCGTGATGCAGAAACCAAACTGCGTGATGGTGGAACTTACTCTGTCCACAACGAAGAGTTCCTGACAGGAGCGAATATCTCTGTCACTTTAACCAGTGATTTCATGGAAGCTGTTGAAAAGGATGCAGATTTCGAACTGCGTTTCCCAGCAGTTGAATCTTATTCCAAAGAAGAGATGGCTATTTACAACGAGCAATGGCACGAAGTCGGCGATGTGCGCGAATGGGAGAAAATGGGCCATGCAGTCCGCACTTACCGCACGATGAAAGCCCGTGAACTGTGGAATCTGATCAATGTCTGCGCGACCTATTCTGCGGAACCGGGAATTTTCTTCATCGACAATGCCAATGAAAAAACAAACGCAGCAGCATACGGCCAAAAGGTCGTTGCGACGAACCCTTGTGGCGAACAGCCTTTGGCTCCATATTCTGTCTGTAACCTGGCAGCGGTCAACTTGGCACGTTTTGCTGATCCGGTTACGAAACAAGTCGATTTCGAAGCATTAAAAGAAACGGTCAGAGTCGGAGTCCGTATGCAGGACAACGTCATCGATGCGACTCCATACTTCCTTGAAGACAATCGCGTACAGGCTCTTGGTGAGCGCCGCGTTGGACTTGGAGTAATGGGCTTGGCGGATCTGTTGATCTATTGTGACAAAGAATACGGTTCCCCTGAAGGCAATGAACTTGTGGACCAGATTTTCAAAACCATCGCTACAGCAGCCTACGAGCAGTCGAGCGAATTGGCAGTGGAAAGAGGAAGCTTCCCGTTCTTGATCGGGAAAACCGATGAAGAAACTGCGGCTCTTCGAAAAGCCTTTACTGAAACCGGCTTTATGCAGGGAATGCCTGAACATATCCGTCAATCGATTTTGGAAAACGGGATTCGAAATTCCCACTTATTGACAGTAGCGCCAACTGGATCGACCGGAACAATGGTCGGAGTCTCTACAGGTTTGGAGCCTTACTACTCCTTTACTTATTATCGCAGCGGACGACTTGGGAAATTCATCGAAGTCAAAGCCGATATCGTACGTGAATACTTAAAGAACAACCCGGGTACCGATGAAGAGAATCTGCCGAAAGCTTTTGTGACTTCGATGGATCTTGCTCCGGAAGCCCATGCGGATGTTCAATGCATCATCCAGCGCTGGATTGATTCCTCGATTTCGAAAACAGTGAACGCGCCACGCGGATATACTGTTGAGCAAGTTCAAGGAGTCTACGAGCGTCTTTACAAAGGCGGTGCCAAAGGCGGCACGGTTTACGTCGACGGCAGCCGTGATTCACAGGTGCTGACTCTGAAAGCGGAAGAGAATACGTTTGAAGAGGAACACGACGAAGAAGTAACAGAGAAACGCCCGATCGTTTTGATCGATACGATCCAGGATCTGCGATCAACCAACGTTTCCATCGGTTCTGAAGTCGGAGATACATGTCCGGTTTGCCGAAAAGGGACAGTTGAAGAAATGGGTGGCTGCAACACATGCACAAACTGCAGTGCCCAATTAAAATGTGGATTATAATCAAATAAATTTTAGAGCCATGAACCTTGTGTTCATGGCTTTTTTTATGTGGTGTCTTATGGAGAGATGTACTTGTGATGTGCTTGATTGAAATCGGATAGTGCATGAAAGAGACGTGTATCCGCTTCGCTTAGTCCTAATTATGAAAGCGCCGAACTTTCTATTAGAGAA
>DATHVY010000076.1:0-3094 GCA_035461045.1 Planococcus sp. (in: firmicutes) | reverse complement strand
TACGGCAAAGCTTAGAGTGGTCCATGCTTCACCAGATGCACCAGCGGTAGATGTATACGTCGATGGCGATTTAACTTTGGAAGATGTACCGTTTAAAGCAGATTCCGGCTATTTGGAAATCCCGGGTGGTACCTACAATGTAGAAGTTTTTGCTGCAGGAAGTGAGTACGCAGAAGGCGAAGCAGTACTTCAAGCAGATTTGACTGTTGAAGCAGGAGCTGCTTATACAGTCGCAGCGGCAAACTTGCTCGAGTCGATTGAATTTGTGGTAGCTGAAGATTCAATGGAAGTAACTGAAGGGCAAACGAAAGTTCGTGTTGGACACTTGTCTCCGGATGCTCCGGCAGTTGATGTTGGGTTGATCGATGGAGATGCATTATTCAGTGGAGCTGAATTCCCAGGAATCACTGACTATGCAGAATTGGATGCTGGAACTTACGATTTGGAAATCCGCCTGCCGGATGGCACTCAAGTCCTGCCATTGGAAGGAACTGAACTCGCGGCTGACACAGTATATAGCATATTCGCAATAAACACGGTCGATTCTTTGGAAGTATTGGCATTGGTTGATTATGAAGCAGCTGACTCACCAGACGGCATGCCGACTACTGGCCTCGGAACACCTGGCCAAAGCCCGATGAACCTGGTTCTATTACTGGGCACATTGGCAGTGGTTGCAGTTGGTAGTGGAGTCTTCTTAAGAAGACGATTTCAAAACTAAGTTTTTCCTGTTGGTTCTCGGTGGCATAGTGATTTTGAGTGGGTGCCAGGCTCCGGCAGACGAAGTCAGCACCCGCACGAAGGATGTTGGGTTTTCGGTGAAACAAACTCAGCCGGCTTCAGTAAGTATTCCGGAAGAGCAAACTGAAAACGCGGTTGAAGAGCCGGCTGTAAATCCGATCAACGCGCTTAAGAGAGAAGGCATTGCCCCTGAAACAATCTCAATTCCCGCAATTGGCGTCTCTGCAGAAGTTCTGCACTTAGGGACGAAGGAGAACGGGGAGATGGATGTTCCGGAAACGATTGAAGATGTCAGTTGGTTTGAACCAGGTTATAAGCCTGGTACGAATGGACGGTCGGTGATTGCGGGCCATGTTGATGGTGTAGACGGTCCTGCAGTGTTTTGGGACCTGGCTGACCTCGAAGCCGGTGATGAAATCATTGTGGAAGGCGACGGAGAGCAATTGACTTTTCGCGTCTATGCAATGGAATCGGTATCGCTGGAACTCACGGATGTTGAAGATGTCTTCGGCTATCGATCTTCTCCTGAACTCGTCTTGATTACTTGTTCGGGCGATTACGATTTCAATCGAGGAACAAGGGAAGAACGGCTCATCGTTTATACAGAGTTAGTAGAGAACTAAACCCATTAACACTTTCCTGAAAAGGAGAGTGTTTTTTTTTGCGCTTGGCGAGAATCGATGTGTTTTTATATATAAGTTTGTGTCTGTTCATGGATTCTGTGATCTTTAAAAAATTTGCTGAAACCGTCAATGATGGAGGTTGAAGAAAGGAAATATACTTTACATACCGCTTCGGACGCTTTGGACATTCGGAAAAAATAGATAGATTATTTTAAATTTTGCTGTACTATGAAAGTGATATATAAAAAGTAAGGGGTTACAGAGGATGAAAACAAAACAACAAGAGATTGAAACACCCTTTTTATTGGCACTTGTTCCGCTGGTCACGATGATTGCTGCAATGGCAATCACTATTATTATATTTGAAGGCAGTCCGCACGTACCTTTAGCTATAGGTGCTGCCGTAGCCGGATTAATCGCCTGGCGCCTCGGCTATAAATGGGAAACAATCGAAGAAGGGGCCTATAAAGGAATCCGCTTGGCCCTTCCGGCGGTTCTCATCATCATTGTTGTCGGCATGATCATTGCCTCGTGGATTGGCGGCGGCATTATTGCGACCATGATCTTTTATGGCCTGAAACTCATTACGCCTTCATTGTTCCTGATGACCATCTGCATCATTTGCGGAATCGTTGCGCTCGCGATCGGCAGTTCGTGGTCTACGATGGGAACGATTGGTGTAGCTGGCATGGGAATAGGCATAAGTATGGGGATTCCGGCTGCAATGGTAGCGGGTGCGGTAATATCTGGTTCTTATTTTGGGGATAAGATGTCGCCGTTGTCGGACACTACGAACCTGGCAGCAGGCGTTACCGATACAAATTTATTCGAACACATTAAGCATATGATGTTTACAACAGTTCCAGGTTTGGTTATTGCCTTGATTGTGTACTTTTTTCTTGGCCGTCAATTTGGCGGATCGGCGATTGATCAAGGAAATATCCAAGGGATTTTAACAGCTTTAGACAGCAACTTTGTGATTTCACCCTGGTTGCTGCTGGTGCCTGCAGCCATTATCGTATTAGTGGCAATGAAAGTGCCGGCTTTGCCTGCATTGCTCATCGGTGTGTTTCTGGGCTTTGTGTGCCAGATTTTAGTGCAAGGCGGCAATGTGGGGGATGCAGTCAATGCACTCCACGATGGTTTTGCGATTGTTTCCAACAATGAAATGGTCGATGAATTGTTTAACCGCGGTGGGATCGCTTCTATGATGTTCACAGTCTCACTGACCATTTTCGCGATGGTTTTTGGCGGGATATTAGAACATACCGGCATGCTAAAAGCCATTGTCCAACAAATTTTAAAAGTGGCCAAATCGGCCGGCAGTTTGATTGCAGCAACAATCGTTTCAGCTTTTTTCACAAATGCTTCGGCTTCAGAGCAGTACATTTCCATCCTTCTTCCGGGAAGAATGTATGCCAGAGCTTATCAGGATAAAGGGCTGCATTCGAAGAACCTTTCACGTGCCCTGGAGGATGGCGGGACCTTGACTTCTCCATTTATTCCATGGAACACTTGCGGAGTCTTTATCCTGGCAACTTTAGCGGTTCATCCATTTGCCTATGCGCCTTATGCGGTGCTCAATTACGCAGTTCCAGTCATCGGGATCATCATGGGATTGATTGGCTACAAAGTTCAATTCTTAACAGAAGATGAAATGGCGCAGTTGAAAGTGAGACAGCAAAGAATCGATCGTGAAAACGAATTGACAGAAGGCGTTTAAGTTTTCT
>DATHVY010000075.1:0-4585 GCA_035461045.1 Planococcus sp. (in: firmicutes) | reverse complement strand
CCCATTACACCCGTCTTCCGGATCCATGCCTCCGCAAATCGTTCAGCGTTCGGCTTTTCTCCAATAACCCCTTCCACTTCCACGCCCAGTGTCATCAGGATGCCGGAAAGCCGATTCTCCATTTCCGAAGATTCCTGAAATGCGATCAGATGCAACGGGTGCGGCGGTGTCATCAAGCAAGCCGCATAGATCCGACCACCTTCTTCATCAAGCGCCAAAAAGTAATCCTCATGCCTTCCTAATCCAATTTGAAGCATGATGCCCAAAAATAAACTGTATTTGTCTTCCGCCTCGTAGAGTAAAGGTTCCAAATCGGCTGCAAAAGTCTCCACATCCGTATAAACTTTCCAAGCCATGCTCCCTCCCCCTTTTTTTCCCTTTTATACTAATTGGCTATATTACTAAAATACCCTGCAAAGTTCTATTTTCCTTCTAAAATGAATAGGAGGACCTACACTCCTTTTACAGGTGCAGATCCTCAAGATTAAGATAACATACAACTTTTATTCCAGTTCCATTTGTTTTGTTTCCGTGCCAAGAAAGGCGACCGCTAAAGCGCCGATGATAATTGCCACACAAAAAATCGTAAAGATCCAATTGATGCCATAACCCGCGGCGAGCATCGATCCGACCAGAAGCGGACCCAAAACTCCTCCGACCCGCCCAAAAGATGCGGCCATTCCCGTACCGGTCGCGCGGATGACGGTTGGATATTGCTCCGGCGAATAAGCATACAAAGCCCCCCATGCACCCAAGTTGAAAAATGACAGGACTGCCCCCGAAATCATCAAAGCTGTAATGGTTTCGGCGCTCCCGAATGCCAAAGCACCCGCTGCCGTCCCGAACAAATACGTGACCAGCACAAACTTGCGTCCCACTTTTTCTATGAGCCAAGCGGCTGAAAAATAACCGGGCAACTGCGCCAACGTCATAATCAAAACATACTGGAAGCTGTCGATCATGCTAAAACCCCTCAGCATCATGACACTTGGCAGCCAGAGGAATATGCCGTAATACGAAAAGACTACCATAAACCAGACAGTCCACAGCATAATGGTTGGCCGACGGTACTCGGCGGACCAAACCTCCTTAATATTAGTCCTGACGGATTGAAGGACATTCTTTTTCGCTCTGAACTGAGGAGAATCAGGTAAATTGATCCTTAAATATAAAGCATATAGAGCAGGGAGTGCTGTCAGCAGCAAAGCGACTCTCCAGCCAAAAGATGGAATGATAAAGTAGGCAATGATTGCCGCAAGAAGCCACCCTGCAGCCCAAAAACTTTCCAGCAAGACGACCACTCTGCCACGTTCCTTAGCCGCAACACTTTCAGATACTAAAGTGGCAGCGACAGGAAGCTCTCCTCCCAAACCCATGCCTACAAAAAACCTGAGAATCATAAACGCGGCCAACGTGGTCGTGAACGCGGACAAGCCACTGGCGATCGAGAACAGCAGCAGCGTAATGATAAACACTTTTTTTCTGCCCACCCTGTCGGCGTAAATCCCGAACACAAACGCTCCAACTGCCATGCCTACGGAGTTCATGCTGCCGATCCAACCCATTTGCTGGGTTGTCAGATCCCAATCTTCGTGCAGGGCAGCTATGATAAAAGAAAGAATCCCTACATCCATTGCATCAAAAAGCCAGCCGAGTCCTGCAATTCCAAGGAGCTTGTTCCTTGAAATATTGGCAGGAGTCTCTTTATTCAATATCGACATTTCCATTCCCCTTGTCTTTACACGTGTAATATATTGTATTTACAGTAAGACTATACTCTTCGAAACCGGCAGTGGCAAGAGCCTTTGAAAAGTCGAAGTTTTCTTATTTTGTGGAATATCGCTAGATTATTTCAATTTTTTTGCATACCAATAAAGCGCCACGAACTCGGTGAGTCCGTGGCGCTTTTATTTATCAACTTCTCTATCACGTTAACAGAACAAGGCTGACGGCCATGACCGCCATGCCGGCTACGAGTCCGTAAATGGAAAGGTGCGCTTCGTCGTATCTTTTGGCTGCAGGCAATAATTCATCTAAAGAAATGAACACCATAATACCGGCAACTCCTGCAAAAACAATGCCCATCATCGTATCACTCAAATACGGCATCAGGAACAGCCACGCAATAATTGCTCCGACGGGCTCTGACATTCCGGATAAAAAACTGTATAAAAAAGCTTTTTTACGGCTTCCTGTAGCATAATAAATCGGGACAGAAACAGCGATTCCCTCAGGTATATTGTGAATAGCCACCGCTATGGCAATCGCGATTCCGAGAGCCGGGTCTTGGAGTGCAGCCAGAAAGGTCGCAATCCCTTCCGGAAAATTATGGATGGTAATGGCAATCGCCGTGTAAATACCCATTCTTCGCAGCTTCGCGTATTCATCATTGCTCGGGCCATCATCCATATCCTCCACTTTTTTAACTTCGTGCGGATTTCCCATTTGCGGCAGAATTCGATCCAAAACCGCCATGAAAATCATCCCGCCAAAAAAGCCGACAAGTGTCAGCCAGTAACCATTTGTTTCGCCATGTGCAGCCGTCAGTGAATCCTTAGCTTTGAAAAAGATTTCCACCAATGACACATAAATCATGACCCCGGCTGAAAAGCCCAAAGAAACTGAAAGGAATTTTGTGTTTGTACGTGACGCAAAAAATGCGATAAAACTGCCGATACCTGTAGCCAGTCCGGCAAAAACGGTCAACCCGAGAGCAAATAAAACTGCGCTGTCTATCCCCATTTTCAAGACTTCCTTCCGTTACTCTAACTATGGATTTATTATATGCTAAAAGTTTCCCTTGGGGAACATTTTTCATCGAAGAAAGATTTCGAAAGATTTTATTTTTTCAACCGAATGATTCTCCCTATTTTCTCCCAGTCATCATCTTTCAATACACGCACCGGAGGATTATAAAATACACTGGCAGGATGAAAAGTCGGCAATAGAAAGTAAGGTTCTTCTGATTCGCGATACGCTTGCGCCAATTCATCCCAGACACGAATCGGCGTTTCCATTAACGTTCCATGCAACTCGGTTACTTTCGCATCGGGACCAATAAGACGCTGCAGTCCAACATTGCCCAAAGTCACGATCAACGGAGGCTGAATTTCCCGGATTTCTGTATCCAATATTGGTGCATGGGCAATAATTTCTTTTTTTGTTGGTGCCCGGTTATATTTTCTTTCAATAATCGATCCTTTGCGGTCCGTTTTTTGTCCCCATTTATAAGGCCGGCTTCTAACAGCACTGGTGATGTAAACATCTTCTCTGGACAAACCGACGCTTGCCAAAGAAGCCATCAGTTCTTTCCCTGCCCGCCCGGTAAATGGAATGCCTGTCTGGATTTCGTTTTCTCCTGGCGCTTCTCCCACCAGCATCAATGCCGGGTTCTGCGGACCTTCGCCCCAAACAAACCCCTCCACAGGAAACTCCTCCATACGCTTCATACAGAAATAAGCCAACTCTTCTGGAATTCTATACATCTTTTTCACCTCGAATTCAGTTTATCATATTTCAAATGTTAGATTTCCTAACACGGAATCAAAAAATATGTTGCATTGTCAGAATATATTGTTTATGATGTTAACAAACCTAACATCATTAATTGTTAGAAAATTTTGAAGGAGGAACAAACATGAAAAAGATTGAAACAATCATCCGCCCTTCAGTGTTTATGGATGTCAGACAAGCTTTGGCGCTTGAAGGAATTGATGGCTTAACGGTCACGGAAATAGCCGGCATCGGAAAACAGGAAGGGCGTATCGGCTTGTTCCGGGGCAACGCCTACAAGATGGAATTTTCTCCAAAGCTGAAACTGGAAATGGTTGTGGAGGAAGAGAAAGTTGAATCCATCGTAGAAGCGATACTGGAGTATGCTTCTACAGGAGAAGTCGGAGACGGTAAAATATTCATCTTTCCAGTAGAAGAAGCCATAAGAATCAGAACGAAAGAGCGCGGCAAAGTCGCGATCGGATAAGGAGGAGATTTGATGGAAGCAGTTCAAAGTTCTATAGACATGATCTGGATTATGCTGGGGGCCATGCTCGTATTCTTTATGCACGCCGGCTTCGCCATGGTGGAATCGGGGTTCACCCGATCTAAAAACACATTGAATATTCTAATGAAAAACATGATCACCATCTCACTTGGCTCCATCCTATATTTCATTGTCGGTTTTGCGATTATGTTCGGGCCATCAGCTTTCGGTATGATCGGGACTCAGGGCTTCGCTCTTTTAGGTGAGCCTGACATTGCATTCTTTGTTTTCCAGGCTGTGTTTGCAGCTACTTGTGCAACGATCGTTTCGGGTGCAGTAGCAGAGCGCGTAAATTTAACAGCTTACATTTTATTGACCATTGCAATTACAGCTTTCATCTATCCAGTGGTCGGACATTGGATCTGGTCAGATGGCTGGTTGGCAGGAATCGGCTTCATCGATTTCGCCGGTTCAACAGTCGTTCACTTGACCGGAGCGGTCGCTGCCTTTATTGCAGCATGGAAAATCGGTCCACGCATCGGCAAGTATACGGGCAATGTGGTCAACTCCATCCCCGGCCATAACTTGCCGCTCGGCGCACTTGGC
>DATHVY010000074.1:0-26927 GCA_035461045.1 Planococcus sp. (in: firmicutes) | reverse complement strand
CGTCTGAAAATCAGCGAAAGAGAGTGATGACGATGGAAAACAAACAAGTGCGGATTAAAGCAGTAGAATTACAGGACCGGATTGTTACGCCGGAAGAAGCGGCTTCTTGGATCCAGGACGGCATGACGCTTGGATTAAGCGGATTTACAAGAGCGGGGGACGTGAAAGCGGTTCCTTTGGCATTGGTGAAACGGGCTGAAACGGAAAGCTTTAAAGTGAACGTATTTACAGGCGCTTCACTGGGCTCAGATATTGACAAGCTTTTCGCGGAAGCGGGGATCATCAACAAACGACTGCCTTTCCAGGCGGAACCATCGATGCGCAAAAAAATTAACAACGGCGAAATGCTGTTTGTGGATCAACATTTGTCTCACACAGCGGAACTCGTGAGATCCAACGTGCTTGAACCAATTGATTTTGCGATTGTGGAAGCCTTGTCCATCACAGAAGACGGCATGATCATTCCGAGCACTTCGGTCGGCAACTCGTCGATTTTTGTTGAACACGCTAAAAACATCATTATCGAAATCAACTTGGCTCAGCCGGAACTGTTCGAAGGCATCCATGACATTTACGATACCGGCAAACAAGGAGAGCGCGATCCGATTCCATTGACGAGTGTGAAACAGCGCATCGGCACAATCGGCATTCCAGTGGATATGAACAAAGTGGTAGGCATCGTCTTCACGAACCAGGACGATTCACCGTCAAACATCGTGCAACCGGATGATGACACAGCCATTATGGCGAACCACCTGCTCGACTTCCTGCGTTCGGAAGTGACTGCAGGCAGATTGACCAATAAACTCGCACCGCTGCAATCCGGCATCGGTTCGGTAGCCAATGCCGTGCTGCATGGCATGATCGATTCCGAATTCAAAGATTTGGAAGTTTACTCGGAAGTGTTGCAGGATGCAGTCTTTGATCTGATGGATGCAGGGAAAGTGAACTTTGCTTCTTGTTGCTCGATCACCTTATCAGAATCGAAAATGAAACAAGTCTTCAGCGAGTTCGAAAAGTACCGTGACCAAATTATTATGCGTCCGCAGGAAATTTCCAATCACCCGGAAATCATCCGTCGACTCGGCTTAATTTCGATCAACACGGCATTAGAATTCGATATGTATGGCAACGTCAACTCCACACATGTTTCCGGCACAAAAATGATGAACGGCATCGGCGGTTCCGGGGATTTTGCCCGCAACGCACGCCTGGCGATCTTCGTCACCAAGTCGATTGCTAAAGACGGCAAGATTTCAAGCGTCGTTCCATTCGCCTCACACATCGACCATACAGAGCATGATGTGGATGTGGTTGTGACGGAACAAGGTTATGCGGATCTTCGCGGCCTTGCACCGCGCGAACGCGTAGAACTCATCATCGAGAACTGTGTGCACCCAATGTACAAAGAACAACTGCGTGAGTACTCTAACGAAGCTTTATCGCGCGGCGGCCAAACACCGCATGTCCTGGAGAAAGCCTTCTCATGGCACACGGACCTAGCCGCCAACGGCACCATGCTGCAAAAGAAAGAGCAATTGGTATAAGAAAAGCGAAAGCACCCATGTAGCTCTGACGGGCATAAGACAAACCAGCGAACTGCTTCTTTCGAAGCCTTTTCTACGAAAAAAGTTATGCTTTTTTATACAGAAATAAAACCAGACGCCTTTGCAGAAAGGGCGTCTGGTTTTTTGCTATTTATTTCGTCCGGTTTTCTATTATTGATTGCCATAAATCTCAGAAGTGCTGCGGGTATATAATTCCAGGATATGTCCAAAGGGATCCTCTGTGTAAACTAAATAATGGTTTTTGCCTTTGTTGACATTCCAGATTTTACTGCGTTGTTTGCCGCCATGCTGGACAACGCGCTCGATGGTATCCACCAGATCATCGACGATCAGACAAATATGAAAAAATCCCGCGTGCGGCGAATTGGCTTCTTCCTTGAATGGAGGATCTTGAAATTCGAATAATTCAATGCCGACCCCTCCCAAAGACATCAAATGCACATTGCGCATCTTTTTTACCTCGAGGCCCTGCAAGTCCTGGCTCATTGTATCCGAATTTTCATCCTTATCATCAAATTCAAAAGGACCCGCCATTACATAGAAATTGAAAACCTTCTTATACCAGTCGATGGCTTTGTCCAAATCGGGGACCGCCAGCCCCACATGCGTGATGGTACTCATTTTACCGCCTCCTTTATAAGGAACTGTACCCAAAGTAAAGGGCGGTTAAGCGGTTTTTGAAGACAGATTTTTCTGACTAAACGAAAATAGTTGTTGTCAAACGCTATTTTTAGTATTATAATAACTAATTGTGAAATTTGAAATGAGGGTACCAATATGAAAAAATCCATATACGGATTAACGCTAGACCAATTGAAACAATGGTTTTTAGATAATGGACAAAAGAAGTACCGTGCCGAGCAGGTGTGGGACTGGTTATATATTAAACGCGTCACAGAATTTGCTGAAATGAACAACTTAAGCAAGGACTGCATCGAATTGCTGGAAGGCAATTTCGTCATCCAGACGATGAAAGAAACAGTGAAGCAAGAATCTGCCGATGGAACAATCAAGTTCCTTTTTCAAATGCAGGATGGCAACTTGATCGAAACGGTTTTGATGCGATTTAAATACGGAAACTCCGTTTGTGTAACGACACAAGTCGGGTGCAATATCGGCTGCAGTTTCTGCGCCAGCGGACTTTTGAAAAAGAGCCGCGATTTAGACGCGGGCGAAATCGTGGAGCAGATCATGAAAGTGCAGGCTCATTTCGATGCCATCCAAAAAGAAGAACGCGTCAGCCACATTGTGGTCATGGGCATCGGTGAACCGTTTGATAACTACGCCAACCTGATGGGCTTCTTGAATGTCGTCAACTCACAAAAAGGATTGGCTATCGGAGCACGCCACATCACGGTTTCCACAAGCGGAATCGTGCCGAAAATCTATGAATACGCGGACGAAGGTTTGCAAGTCAACTTGGCGATCTCCATCCATGCGCCAACAAACGAACTGCGCACGCGCATCATGAAAATCAATAAAGCGTATCCGGTTGAAAAACTGATGGCGGCCATCGATTATTATTTGGAGAAATCCAACCGCCGCATTACATTCGAGTATATTATGCTGCGTGACGTCAACGACCATGTGGAAGAAGCGAACATGCTGGCGAAACTTCTGGAAGACAAGCGCCATTTATCATACGTCAACCTGATTCCATACAACTCAGTAGACGAGCACGACCAGTATCAACAAAGCACGCCGGAAGCGATCTCGGCTTTCTACGATGCTTTGAAGAAAAAAGGCATCAACTGCGGCGTCCGCCACGAACAAGGCGCGGACATCGACGCAGCCTGCGGCCAACTGCGTAGCAAACAGATCAAAAAAGAGAAAAAACCGGCAACGGTTTAATCGTTACGATCAGAACGCTCCTTAGGGGCGTTCTTTTTTTATGCGCATATTCGACCAATGGTTATTTTCACTGTCGTATTTGTAATTCACAGAAAACTGGATATAATTAAAAGAGGATCGATGAGGGGAGAATCCAGATGGCTGAAATAAAAATCGACAATTTAACCAAAACATATGACAAGGGAGTCATTGCGGTGTCTGACTTCAATCTCCACATCAAGAATGAGGAATTCATCGTGTTTGTCGGGCCCTCAGGCTGCGGGAAATCAACGACTCTTCGAATGATTGCGGGACTGGAAGAAATCTCGGATGGAGAATTTTTTATAGATGGCAAAAGAATGAACGACGTGCAGCCCAAAGAGCGGGACATTGCGATGGTTTTCCAAAACTACGCGCTGTATCCGCATATGACCGTCTACGAGAACATGGCCTTCGGCTTGAAGCTGCGGAAGTTCAAAAAAGACGAGATCAAAAGAAGAGTGGATGAAGCCGCAGCGATACTTGGCCTGGAAGATTACTTAAAACGAAAGCCGAAAGCGCTGTCAGGCGGTCAACGGCAACGGGTGGCCTTGGGCCGTGCGATTGTCCGGGATGCCAAAGTATTTCTGATGGATGAGCCGCTGTCCAACCTTGATGCGAAGCTGCGGGTGCAGATGCGCGCGGAAATTGCCAAATTGCACAACCGGTTGAAAACCACGACAATCTATGTCACTCATGATCAAACCGAAGCCATGACGATGGCCACCCGCATTGTCGTGATGAAAGATGGGTTTATCCAACAAGTGGGCACCCCGAAAGAAGTATACGACTTTCCGGAAAACCGGTTTGTCGGCGGCTTCATCGGCTCACCTGCCATGAACTTTTTCGAAGGGCGTGCTGAAAAAGGTGCCTTTGTCACCGGTGACAAATCGTTGGAGATTCCGGCTGAAGTTTGGAAGATGCTGGAGAAGCAAGGGTTTGATGGAAAGGCGGTCACTCTCGGAATTCGTCCGGAACATATTCACGTGAACAATGAAGATCTTTCGGGATTGCCGACGAGTGAATTTGAAGCGACCATCACCGTCGCCGAACTCACGGGAGCCGAAACGATTATTCATGCCGTCTATGCCGACCATGAGTTTATCGGGCGGGTGGATGCGGATACCGTTATAGAGCCAGGCCATACTGCCACGCTGGCATTTGACATGTCGCGTGTGCATTTCTTCAATCCCGAAACTGGCGCACGCCTAAAGGCTGAAGCAACCGGTTCGGTTGTGGAAGTTTCTTAGAAATGTTATAGTGGTCACAACAAATTGAATATTCAGTACCACTGGGGGAGCCGGAAATCGGCTGAGACAGGCATAAGCCTGGACCCTTCGAACCTGATCCGGATCATACCGGCGTAGGGAAGTGGCGAACGCATGCTATTTCATGATCGACTGCATACGCCGCTTTCCTTTATTGGAGAGCGGCGTTTTTTATTGGCTGAAAACAGTCACGGAATATAGAGGGCAAGAGACAAATAGAAGAAAGCGGGTGTAAGCATGTTGGTAAAAATCAGAAGTGAAAAACCGATCATCCATTGCATCACGAATCATGTTGTTTCCAACTTTCAGGCAAACGGATTACTGGCGATAGGAGCTTCTCCGATTATGGGGGAAGCACCGGAAGAAGCGGCTGAACTGGCGAATATCGCCGGAGCATTGTCACTGAACATCGGCACGTTGAACGAACAGTCGCTAAGGAGCATGCTGTTGGCGGGAAAAAGCGCGAATTCTAAAGGTATACCGGTTGTACTCGACCCGGTTGGCGCCGGGGCCACGCCTTTTCGTGCGGCCGCTGTCAATAAACTATTGGAATCGCTGGACATCACCGTACTGCGCTGCAATGCTGGAGAGCTTGCGGCTATCGCCGGAGCGGACTGGCAGCCCAAGGGCGTGGATGCCGGAGAAGGGGAGGCGGACCTGATCAGCCTGGCACGTGATACTGCTTCAAAGCATGACTTGATTGTCGCGTTGACAGGCCAAACGGATATCGTCACGGACGGCAAAGAGGTGCAAGAGGTGTCATATGGTGATGTGGCCATGACCTCAGTAACGGGGACTGGTTGTCTGCTCAGTGCGGTTGTAGCGGCGTTTTTGGCTGTCGAGTCGGAGGATGCTGTAAGTGCCACGGTTTCGGCGCTGCGCTTCTACGGAATTGCGGGAGAAAAGGCTAGCCGCTTGAGCCGTGCGCCAGGAGATTTCCAGACGGCTTTTCTGAACCAATTAGCGCTATTGAATCAAAGCGATATCAATGAAATTGCTGGACTGAAGGAGGAAAGGCTATGAGCTCCATTCAAGTATTGACGATTGCGGGGTCTGACAGCGGGGGCGGAGCCGGGATTCAGGCAGACATCAAGACCTTCCAAGAGCTCGGAGTCTTCGGGACATCGGCGATCACGGCGGTTACCGCTCAAAACACACTCGGAGTCCACGCCATCTACCCGATGGATGCCGAAGCGGTACGAGCGCAACTCGATGCGATTGGAAGCGATTTTTCCATTACGGCAGTAAAGACAGGCATGCTTTTCAATAAAGAGATCATCGAAGAAACAGCAAAAGGCATTCGGAAGTATCGGTGGACAAACCTGGTCATCGATCCGGTCATGATCGCCAAAGGAGGAGCAAGCCTGCTGCAGCAAGAAGCGGTCGACGCGGTGAAAGAACATTTATTGCCGTTGGCTTCTGTGGTCACTCCGAACATTCCGGAAGCGGAAGCGATCAGCGGCATGGAAATTCGCACCATTGAAGATCGGGAAAGAGCCGCAAGAGAAATCATGTCATTTGGCGCAGGCGCCATCATCATCAAGGGCGGACACGGTTCAGACCCGGAGTTCACGGAAGATTATTTTCTCGACAGGAGCGGGGAGTCCTCCATTTTCCGTTCCCGGCGGATTGATACGCAGCAATCACACGGGACGGGCTGTACGTTTGCTGCGGCTATTGCTGCAGAGCTGGGAAAAGGGGAGTCGATGAAAGCCTCTATTTATACAGCGAAAAGCTTTATCCAGGCCGCTCTTTGCACTCCGCTGAATATTGGCGCAGGTCATGGACCGACCAATCATGCGGCTTACAGAAGGGGTCTGCGGTCAGAAAATGAGGTGAACAAAATTGAGGTTTTTTGAGCAGCCTTCAATCTACTTTATTATGGGCACAGAAAATACGGGTGGCCGAGACCCTTTGGCTGTACTCGAACAAGCACTAGACGGCGGCATCCATATTTTTCAACTGCGTGAAAAAGGTTCTTCAGCGCTGCGGGGGGAAGAATTGAAAAGCTTTGCATGGAATTGCAAGAATTTATGCGGACGATACGGCGTGCCGTTTCTGATCAATGATGATATCGAGTTGGCGTGTGAAATCGAGGCTGACGGAATACACATCGGGCAGGAAGATGCTGAAGCATCAAGTGTCAGAAAGCGAGTCGGCCAAAACCGAATATTGGGTGTTTCGGTTCATTCGGTGGAAGAGGCGAGGATGGCTGTACACAGCGGAGCGGATTATCTTGGGATGGGTCCGGTGTTCGGAACCCGCTCCAAAGCGGATGCCAAGGAGCCGGCGGGCGTAATCGGCATTCAATCCGTGAGAGCCCGTTATCCGGATCTGCCGATTATCGGTATCGGAGGCATCACACCCGAAAATGCTGGCAAGGTTTGGTCAGCGGGAGCTAATGGGGTCGCCGTGATTTCAGCCATTGCACAATCGGATGATGTCGTCCGGCAAGTCGAGCGCTTCCAAGCATCTTTAAGGGCAGGTGGAATGGAATGAACACTAAAAAGCTTGTGCTGATGGCCATGTTCGTGGCCATCGGGGTAGCTGGATCGATTTTTGTATATTTTCCGGCGGGCGTAGCTCGTGCTTATCCGATCCAGCATGCCATTAACGTGATCGCAGCAGTGATGTTCGGACCCGGTCCGGCCGTGGCGATCGCTTTCTTAACCGGTTTGGTGAGGGTGCTGACGGGAACCGGTTCGCTCCTGGCATTTCCGGGGGGCATGATTGGTGCATTTCTGGCCGGACTTCTTTATATCCGGTTCGGGAAAGTGTGGGTCGCCGCAGCTGGGGAAATGGTAGGAACTGGAATCATCGCCTCGCTCATTGCCGTACCGTATGCGCGTGTGTTAATGGGAACCGAATTTGGCGCATTATTTTTCGTGCCGCCATTTCTCGTCTCGAGCATCAGTGGATCAATTCTCGGTTTGCTGCTGGTTTCCCGGCTTATGAAAACTCAGATGAAACAACTGCTTTATTAACCCCTCTATTCGGTCTCCGTGTTTATTGTTTGGTAAAATAGGGGAAATACTGTGATATACACAAATCGAATAGGGAGTGAACATGAAATGGTGAAAATTGCAGTCGAACATCCATTTACGTCAATACAGGAAGCGCTTAAACGCAAAGGTTATGATGCCGAAATGCTTGAACACAAATCAGAGTCGATGAACTATGATTGTGTCGTGGTAAGAGACAAAGAAAGTCTGGCAGACTATAAGATGAACGTTCCATTGGTTGAAGCACACGGACGAACGTTGTATGAAATCATCGAAGAAGTTGAAGAGCGTCTTGTGCGAATCGGCAAACTTGATCAAGAAGAAGTGGTGCGTCATCCAGGCACAACAACGGATTCAGACGACGACAAATCTTCAGTTGGCGGGTTTATCGCCGGAGCAGTCACTGGTGCGGTGATCGGAGCGGCAGCCGGACTATTGCTAACGCCGAAAAGCGGCAAGGAAATGCAACAGGTCGTTAAGGAGAAAGTAACAAAATCAAAAGACGATTTTGACGATAGTTCAGGTGATACAAAGGAAAAGCTGTCTCAAAAGCTGGAGCAACTGAAGGAAAAAGCCACTGAAGTCAAAGGCCAGGCAAGCGAATATACAGAAAAAGCAAAAGGCAAAGTCGATGAGCTGAAAGCTAAAAAAGAAGAGAAACAAGAAGAAAAAGAATTAAAGCAAAAAGAAAAAGAAGTCCAAAAAGAAGCAAAACAAGAAGAAAAAGCCCAAAAAGAGCATGAAAAAGCTGAAAAGCAGGCTCAAAAAGAAATTGAAAAAGCCGAAAAAGATGAAAAGAAAGATGAAAAAGGCAAAATCGAAGTTGTTGAAATGGGCGACGCCAAAGTTGAGCAAAACAGCGAAGGCAAAGTCATGATTCAAAAAGAAGACAAAAATAAAAATAATTAACACCCAAAAGTGCCTGAACTGCTCCTTGCAGTCCAGGCACTTTTTCATTATCAAAAGTTCATCATAACTTGGGATTGAGACTCTTTACGAACCGACTTCTTTTACCGGCGGATGCGGTACGGGTTCAGGCACTCTAGATAAGACGATCAAGCCGATGATGAAAAGAACGATCAAGCTGAACACGCCATTTCGGGAATCACCAGTGACTTGTGTGGTCACTGCGACGAGCAAAGGCCCAAGGATTGCCGCAAATTTCCCGAAAACGTTATAAAAACCGAAAAACTCATTGGAATTTTCTTTCGGGATCAACTTGCCGTAATAGGAACGGCTCAGCGCCTGGATGCCTCCTTGGCTGGAAGCCACCAGCATGGCAAGAATCCAGAAGTCCAAAATTGTTTCGAGAAAAAAGGCGTATGTGCAAACGACGATATATACACAAATGCCGACATACAACATTTTTTTACCGGTAAACCGATCTGCAAGGCGTCCGTAAAGAATAGCGAACGGCGCGGCAACCACTTGGGTGGCAAACAAGACGATGAGCAATTGTGGCGCCGTCAATCCAAGGTCCGTCCCATAAGCGGTCGACATGGCGATGATTGTACCGACTCCGTCAATGTAAAAGAAATAAGCAATCAGGAATAAAAACAATGCACGATACTGCCGGACTTGGCGAATTGTTTTCCCTAAACGTTTAAAGCTCTGGGTAATGGGGTTGGGTTCCCGTTCGATATAATATTGCTGGTGGACGTGGCGGAACATCGGGATGGTGAAAACGGCCCACCAGACAGCGGTGATCAGGAATGCGACCCTGCTCGCATTCACCGTGGAGAGAGGAATGACCTGATTCTGGGCGAGCAGGATGATGGCGATTGCAATGATAAACGGAATGGTGCTGCCGATGTACCCCAGTCCATAACCGAAAGCCGATACCCTGTTCATGCGCTTTTCAGTGGTGACGTCGACAATAAAAGCGTCGTAAAACAGGTTTGCACCAGTGGCGCCTAAAGCTGCGAACGTATAGCAGATGAGCAGCAGGAGCCAATTATCACTTGGAACAAATGCGAGCATCGCTGTCGCAATCGTACCCAGCAGGAAAAAGAACGTGAAGAATTTTTTCTTCAGGCCTTCGTAATCAGCGATGGTGCCAAGTATGGGCCCGATCATCGCGAGGATGAATGTAAAGATGGCAATGGTATAGCCGAGATAAGCGGTTGAATCCGACAGGCTGACTCCTGCTTCTGTCGCGGAAGCCTTGTAAAAAAGTGGGAATACTGCAGTGGTAATAATGATGGAATAGGCTGAGTTGCCCCAGTCATATAAAGCCCAGCTTTTCTCTTCTTTCGTGAACTTTTTCATTTTTCTCTGCTCCTTGGCAACAAGATAAATTCATTGTACAAGAAAGTTCTGAAAAGGGAGTAGAGAATTTTCAAAAAACAGAAAATTTACATTGCTGTCATTTTCAAATGTTGGAGTTGCACGAATTGAGGCTCTTCGATTCTTCCGGTAAACTGTAACAATGGAAAGGAAGTTGCCGCTATGAAATTGATTTCTTGGAATGTGAACGGCCTGAGGGCTGTGATGAAAAAAGGATTCATGGAATTTTTTGATAAGGTTGACGCCGATATTGTCTGTTTACAAGAGATCAAATTGCAAGAAGGACAAATTGATCTGGAGCTTCCGGGTTATCATGATTACTGGAATTATGCGCTTAAAAAGGGGTACTCCGGAACAGCAGTATTCTCAAAAATAAAGCCGCTTAACGTTGCATACGGATTAGGAAAAGAGGAGCACGATATGGAAGGGCGAATCATCACGCTTGAATTCGACTCTTATTATGTGGTGACCGTCTATACACCGAATTCTCAACATGGGCTGTTGCGTCTGGATTACCGGCTTCAATGGGAAGACGACATCCTGGCGTATGTAAAAAATTTAGACGAGAAGAAACCCGTCATTCTCTGCGGTGACTTGAATGTGGCACACGAAGAAATCGATTTGAAAAACCCGAAGGCCAACAAGAAGAACTCAGGCTTTACACCGGAAGAAAGAGGGAAGATGGCCCAATTTCTCTCAAGCGGCTTTATCGATACGTTCCGTCATTTTCGGCCAGCGGAAACCGGGCATTATTCTTGGTGGTCTTACCGCTCAAACTGCCGCGAGCGAAACATTGGATGGCGGATCGACTATTTTATCACTTCGAAACGCCTGTCTTCGAATCTCAACGGCGCTGAAATCCATTGGGACATAATGGGTTCAGACCATTGTCCGGTCGAATTGACCATCAGGTTATAGCTCCAGAAATCGACGTCTTCCGAAAAAACAGAATGTATTAATGGACATGGAGTTGGCGAAAAAAGGGGGGGTTCAAATGAAACAATGGACAAAAGATATTGAAATAAACGCTCCAATTGAAAAGGTGTGGGAGCTTTTTGACGGCTCTCAGGAAAATATGCAAAAAATAATGCCTCAAGTGGTTGAGCACAAACCAGTGAAAATAACCGAAGAAGGCGTTGGCAGTGTCTACCGACAACGTTATAAAGAGGCGGGACGGATAGAAGAATACGATGTGAAAACGCTGGAATATTTGGATACGCCTGCAAGGAAAAAGCTGAAAATCGGATTTACCTATTCCAGCATGTTTGAAATAACCTCTTTATGGGAGCTCGTGAAAATCGATGATCAAAAAACGTTCATGACCTATCGTGTGACCAACCGGCCATTAAAGTGGTTTGTGAGTGTGTTTTTACTCTTTGCCACCGAAAAAGTGGTCGTGGACTTGCTGGAACGAGTGAAAAAAGAAGCGGAACAATAATCTTTCGAGCCTCTAGAATATAAATAAACCATGAACACAACTGTGTCCATGGTTTATTGGTTTTCACCTGTTCTTCTTTCAAACGGGTAAAAACACCCGAAAAAGTTTCACATGAAACTTTTTCGGGTGTCTTCTCATACATTTAACACACGTTTTGTAAGACGCTGACAGTTGTTTTGATCGAAAAAATCCACGTAGTCATTCACTTTCGAATACCATTCGTTATGCGTTACGCCTTCTTCGATCGTCTTGCGCAAATACCTATATACGCCCTCGACATCCAAAGCTTTATAGCCATATAAATCTGTATTCAGATTCAGGTAGGTGCCTCGTCTTGACAGGTATTCCGCTTCATCGAACATGTAAAAGATGATCGGCTTGTTCAAGTATAGGAAATCCCACGAAACAGAGGTGATGTCAGTGAGCAGCAAGTCGTTTTCCTGAATGGACCTTTCAATGGAAGAATGGTTGAAATCCAAAAATTTCACTCCATTGTCCGGGTCGGTCAGCTGTTCGAAATGCTTTTCAAACTTTTTCATAAAAGGGTGCAACGCGACAGTCATTTGAACATTATGGCGTTTGAACAAGTCTTTAATGCCTTGATGTCCGATGATTTCCATCGTGCTTTTGAAATAATCACTTTCCACGAACTCCTCTTTGCTCAACTCATATAGCCACTCTCTCCAAGTCATCATCATAAGAATGTTTCGGACTTTATCAGCGGGCTGGTTCGGTGGGTAACGGTCAAAGCGGGGAAATCCGGTAATGATCAGTTTTTCTTCGGGAATCTTCCATTTGTTCAGTTTCAGGTCGTGCTCATATTGAGAAGCGCAGTTAAAATAATTGGTGCGTTTTAACAACGGAACGTCTTCTTTTTGAATCAGAATTTTCTTGAACCCCTCAATGCCGTGGCTGATGTGGGTGATCACGGTTTTTCGATTCAAAAACAGGAACTTGTCGCAAGATGGTGCGATGTCATACATTAGCGAATGTCCGTGAAAGGTGAAGTCAGCTCGGAAAAAGAGAAGATAATTCCGGAAGCTTCCAAGGGGAACGGCGTTTTGAATGCGTCCCTCTTTGGCATAAGTTGTTTTAGGGTCGTACATCCAATAAGCAATCACTTGATCCTGGTGGTTGTTGATCAAGTATTTATGATAAACAGAAGAGTTATCTTCGTATTTCTCCCCCAAATTTCCGCCCACCAGCACAATCTTTCTCTTTTCCGGACGATATGGAAAACGCGAGACGATATATGCTGCTGCCACAACCAGGAACCGTTTGAACGGGTCCCACTTGCTCTTTTCTTTTAAATCAATACTCATGCCGAACCCTGCTTTCTATAATGTGAACTAATCCAATTTTTTCATAATAACGGGGCTTTGTCCATGTACAAGCAATTTAGAATTCCAGCAACGGATTTTCCGTGCTTCAATGTTTGATTGGGAATAAAAAGGGAGTGGGGAGGTGCGATAGATCAATGCAAAGGAGATGGAAGGCGCTGAGTCGGAACTGCGCGGGAAACCAGCGTCCAATAAAATGGCCCAGGGGGCCGGCAAACGCGGCCATGAAGCCGAGCGATATTATAAGAAACAAAAAAATCCGGCATGCCTTAGCGGTCATGCCGGATTTTTATTAGGTGGATCAATCGAAAGAAGAATGATTGACGCCGAAAACATTTTCCACGTCGATCAAAAAGGCGATGCCTTTGCCGGGAGCGTTCAAGTCCACGGCATTTTCGATGCTTTGCACCACGGCCTCTGCATGGCTTTCCGGAACCAAGGTCAGAACCATATCTTTTTGCGGGTCGATGGTGAAATTCATGAACTTCTGCTTTTCATTGACTCCGGTTCCGCGCCCTGACAGCACCGTACCACCCTCTGCACCAGCTTTCGATGCGGCATCGATGACTTTATCGGAATCTCCTTGGTTGACGATCGTTACGATCAATTGAAAACCATGCACTTTATCATCCCCTTTGCTTGTATTCGGATCTCTTGGCCGTGTGGATAGGTGCGGAACCCCCAGCAGCTTCGCCAGGTGAATGGTGAAGCCAATTCCTTCGCCCGATTTCAGAAGCTTTCCGGCCTCAATGACCGCCTTTGTGACACCTGATTCGAGTTCTCCGTCCACTGCCATAAAAATCACATCTTTTTCATTGGTTATATCAAGCCCCAAAAATTTTCGTTTTTCGTTGACGCCGAAGCCGTTGCCGTAAATGATCGTGGCCCCATCCGCCCCTTTTTCTTTGGCAGCTTCAATCACATGTCTTGATTTGCCGCGTTTGACCACTGTTATTAGTAATTTATGATTTAGCGTCATTCGTTTTTTTGCCTCCTTTGCTTGAAAAGATCAGGCCCAGTATAAGAACTGCAATAATGGGCGTCAAAGCTACAAGCGCAATCATGCCGAAACCATCGATGAGAGGATCGCGTCCGTCAGTGACAGATGCCACCCCGACTGCGACTGAGACGATAAAGGTCACGGTCATCGGTCCAGTAGCCACACCGCCTGAGTCAAAGGCGATGGCGGTAAAAGTTTTGTTTGAGAAATAAACAAGTATAAAGACCAGCAAATATCCAGGAATGATGAAGTACCAAAGAGAAATGCCGGACAGGATGCGGAACATCGATAACGCGATCGAAGCGCCGACACCGATGGAGAGCGTATAAAGCATGACTCTTGCTGAAATATATCCGCTCGTCGTCTGATCGACTTCTTCATTCATGACCCGGACAGCAGGTTCGGCGAAGGTTGCCACAAAACCGAGAACAAAGCCGATCGGGATAAGAATCCAAGTATTGGAGCGTTGACCAAGGGCTTCACCCATCAATTCACCTACTGGCATAAAGCCGACATGCACGCCCTGAAGAAACAGGGCAAGCCCCAGAAAGGTCAGGAAAAAACCGAAGGCGATTTGTTTGAGCTGTTGGAAAGGCAATTTCAGCATGAAAACCTGAAAAACCGCAAAGAAGAGAATTAGTGGGATAAGTGCCATGCCCACTTCTCCGAGAATGCCTAAAAATCCGTCAAAAATGTGTATGTTCACTGGTAGAGCACCCCCAGAATCATAACGGCGATAATGGGACCGATGGAAGCGAGGCCAATCAGGCCAAAGCCATCACTGGAACCTGTGGTGTCTTTTCGCAGGACAGATGCGACGCCAATGCCGAGTGCCAGAATGAACGGCACTGCCATCGGTCCGGTCGTCACGCCACCGGCATCAAAAGAGATGGAGATGAAGTCCGGCGGAACAAAGAAAGATAATGCAAAAACTAGCACATATCCCCCGATGAGCAAATAGGATAAAGGAACATTGTAAATGGTTCGTACCATCGCGAGTGCGACGAAAATGGCGAGTCCGAGAGAGACGGACAGGATCAGAATGCCCGAACCGATCTCGCCGGAAACCCGATCAATTTGGTTGGCCAGGACCCGGACGTCAGGCTCTGCAACCGTCACCGCGATGCCGAGTAGAAATCCGGTACCGATGATCAGCCACGGCTTGTTGGTTCTTGGAAGCATCCGTCCGATTTTCTCGCCGACTGGAAGCAAACCTGCGTGGACCCCGAGCAGGAAAAGGAAGAATCCGCTTCCCACAAACGCTACACCAACCAGGAATTGGATCAAGTTTTCAATCGGCAGTCGAATCAGCGTCAATTGCAGGATGATGATGACAATCGTGACGGGCAAAATAGCGTAGACCACTTCTTTTAATGTATCTTTGACCTGTTGCATCGCGTGTCTCCTTTATCACTTTTCTCTCATTATATCCTAAGCGTCTCGAGATAAACCAGTAACTCTAAGCGGAATCTCCGTTTGGAGAACTTCGAGGTCTGCTTTGGATAGCAGAAATGGAAGGTTTTTAATTTTTGTAACTTTTTATAAAAATAGTAAATTTAAATTATTTAGATTCACTAAAAGTTTTCTGAATATAACTATATTTATAAAGAATAAACAATGGTATACTTACTTTGTCATAAGTTAGGCCCAATAACACTAATAAATAGTTTTAATATCTAATAATCTTAATAAAAAAACAATTTGTTGATGAATGTTCACATTTTATTCAATAGTTTAGTAAAATAATGACTGTATGTGTTGATTAATATCCCAACATACAGTATATTTTAAATAGTTAGAATTTTAATATCAAAGGAGAAAGATATAAAATGGACGTTCTAGGGAAAAAACTTAGAGATTTGAGAGAACAAAAAGGACTGTCACCGGAAGAGTTGGCTGAAAAATTGAAACTTGCCAAGAGTGCAATCTGGGCTTATGAAAGCGGCAAGAAACAGATTACTGTCAGCCATTTGTCAATGCTAGCTGATTTCTTCAATGTCTCAGTGGATGACTTGCTTGATCGTGTGAATAGAACCATTGACCTCGACCTTAAGAACACCAAGGCGATCAGCGAGTACAATATTCTGCTCGACAACAAGCCACTCAATGAAAAGGAAATTGCCGAAGCGGCTTCTTATATTCAAGTGAAAAGACGCATGGGTGATTACGGGAGTGCGACTTCATAATCAGCTTCTATGAAAATGGCGGCCCGTCCAGGAGGATGGGCTTTTTTTTTGGGCAAATTTCTTACGTTTTTTCCTAAATAGGGCTTAAAGGCCTATTTTAAATGCGTATTAAATTTTTGTCAAAAAAATCCGGAAGAAAAATGGCGAAACAGATTGGGAAGGAATTCTGCTAGAATAATAGAAAAGCCAATATTTAGACTAGTTCTTTTTTAAAAGTTTCTTTTTTGGGCTACTATTAATTGGAAAGCAGGCGATCGCGATGAACCGGTACCTTTTATATAAGACCTATCGGCTGGGAGTCCTGATAGACCATATTAAACCAGAGGATGTCATCCGGGAAATCGATGATTTCATCAGCCGCACCCCTGTGGAGGAAATTCCTCATGCCTTATATATTCTGTCGCTTGCCAGCAGCCGAAGAGCCATGCTTGAACTATTGACCGACCTGGCCAAGGGAGTGGATGAAGAGCTGCCGAGCTGCATCGTCGTCGGACTCCTTCACCGCGACCAGGCGCAATACACGACGAAAGCGCTGTATGGAAAAATCGGATTGCTTGTTTCCTTGCTGGACAATCAAGAAAGCGATCTTGTGCTGGAGTTCAACGAATTAAAGGAAGCATATGATAAAGCTCAGGAAGCTTACGGACTTCGTTTCAAACGCAAGAAGGCAAGGGAACGGATGCTGGCCAAAAACGAAAAGGCCTTAAAAGACGCTTTGCAAAACTATGCTCACTATGTGGAAGAGTTGGAACGTCAGGATTGGGGAAGTTAAGCGTCCACCCTTAATATAGAAGAGAAATGGAAAACGCTTGGAAAAAAATGAGCAAAAAGAATTCCGGAGGAGTGGGGAGGATGGATGCAAAAGCAGAATTCCTGACAATTCTTGAGCATGGAAAGACCAACGCACACAAGGCCTTCTGCCTGTTTGATGAATTTGAGCCTATTGCGTTGGAGTCAATGGTGGGAATTTGGATCGGACGTGAATTTCCCACAGGGCACCCGCTGGATGGCGTATTGAAAAGGTTGAACTGGTACGGTAAAGCTTTCCATGATGCTGAAAACGTTGACCCACTGCTGTTCAGCGGGCTGAACGGCAACATTTTCGCGGTTGATCCGGTGCCGATGATGGATTCGCGTAAACTGATCCGAGCAGAAGGGAGCAAGGCAAGAATGCGCATGATGGAATACCGCGGGAAACTGAGTGGTACGATGATTTATGATAATCTTCCGATTCACGATCATTTCCGTAAGGTGAGTGACGGCATCCTTTTTGGGGTGATGGATTGGAAAGGCGCGAAAGAACCATATTTTTTTGTTCTGGAAAAAGTGGAATAATCAAAGTCTCGCCCCACCAGCGTTTGCTGGTGGGGTTTTTGAGTGTGCATATCCATTCAACCCAAGTGTAAAAACATTCGGCAAACGCTTCTGCCAGAAGAAAAAAAGCAGTGAAATATGGTAAGCTACTCATACGATATGAGTAATGGGAGTGTATGAATTTGTTGGAAGAAGCAAGGAAATTATTGCAGACGTATTTTGGGTATGAGACCTTCCGGTTGGGTCAAGAGCAGGCAATTTCCCAGGTTTTCGAAGGGCAGAATTCAATTTGTGTCATGCCAACAGGCGGCGGGAAGTCAATGTGCTATCAGATTCCAGCATTGGTGATGGAAGGCACGACGATTGTGGTGTCTCCGTTGATATCACTGATGAAAGACCAAGTGGATGCGCTACTGGCTGCTGGAATCCCCGCGGCTTATATCAACAGTTCCCTCGGTTTTGAAGAAGTCAGGGAAACGCTCCATGATGTGCAGCGGGGCGCTGTGAAATTACTATACATTGCCCCTGAGCGCCTCGACTCGGAAATGTTCCTGAATGAGTTGCAGGGAGTGCACGTACCATTGATAGCGGTGGATGAAGCACACTGTATCTCTCAGTGGGGACATGATTTCCGTCCAAGCTACCGTTTGATCAGCCGAATGATGGAGCTGTTTCCGAACAATCCGACAGTTCTGGCGCTGACAGCAACGGCCACACCACAAGTCCGGGATGATATATGCCGTATTTTGAACATTGAAGAAAAAAACACGGTAATGACCGGTTTTGAACGTGCCAATCTTTCCTTCTCGGTCATCCGTGGACAGGACAGGGACCGTTTTGTGAAGGAATATGTACAGAAAAACGTTAACGAAGCCGGCATCATTTATGCAGCCACCCGGAAAACAGTGGATTCGGTTTATGAAATGCTGAAGAAAAAAGGCGTGCCGGTGGCAAAATATCACGCAGGAATGCCTGACCATGAGAGAAAGCTGGGGCAGGAGCGTTTCTTGAATGATGAGGTGACGGTGATGGTTGCGACAAATGCGTTCGGCATGGGGATCGATAAGTCGAATATCCGTTATGTGATCCATTACCAGCTGCCGAAAAACATGGAAAGCTATTACCAGGAAGCAGGACGTGCCGGTCGTGACGGCTTGCCGAGTGAGTGTTTTGTGCTTTATGCGTCTCAGGATGTTCAAACGCAGCGATTCTTGATCGACCAGGCGCAGGATCCAAGCCGGATTCCGGGCGAACTTGTGAAGCTCCAGGGAATGGTCGATTATTGCCACACGGAAAATTGCCTGCAGCAATTCATCATTCACTATTTCGGCGATTTTTCAGCTGAGCCGTGCGGACATTGCGGGAGTTGCGCGGATGACCGGGAAAGCCTCGACGTGACCCAGGATGTACAAATGGTGCTCTCCTGCGTGATCCGGATGGGCCAAAAATTTGGCAAGATGATGATTGCGCAGGTCCTGACCGGGTCCCGCAATAAAAAAGTACTGGATTTCGGTTTTGATAAGCTGTCCACTTATGGAATTTTGAAGCATCAAAATGCGAAGGAAGTCGCCAACTTGATCGAGTTTATGATCAGCCAGGAATTGCTGGCTGTTGAGCAGGGTTCGTTTCCAACGATCTACGTGCCAGCGGGTGGACGGGATGTGCTGCTGGGCAAACGGAAAGTGCTTCGCAAAGGCGCGATTGTCACGAAAAGGATTTCAGAAAACGATCCATTATTCGAAGAGCTGCGCAAAATCCGGAAAACTCTTGCGGATGGAGCCGGAGTTCCTCCGTTCGTTATCTTTTCCGACAAGACTTTACAGGATATGTGCAGCAGAAGGCCTCACAATGAGGAAGAATTTCTTGAAGTGAACGGCGTCGGATCCAATAAACTGGAGAAGTACGGAGAATATTTCCTTGAAGCCATCCACTCTTTTGAAGGAATAAAAAGCAAATAGTTAATTGGCCATGAACCCAGTGTTCATGGCTTTTTACTTTATTTCAAAACTATGTTCGAATAAGGAATTCCTGCATATTATGCAACTAATCTCCCAGTAAAACTGAAAGCGTTTTCAATAAAAATCTCTATTTTTATTAAGTGAACCTGTATATATATTCAACATTCATGTTATACTATTCTAATATTATGACACTTTACCGTGTTAAAGGAGGCGATTCGATGAGCAAGAAAGAATATCCACTTCCACAAGGTCTTTACCACCCGGATCAGGAGCATGAAGCCTGTGGAATAGGGATGATTGCCAATATAAACGGCACAAAATCACATTCAATTGTCCAAAATGCCATTAATATACTCTGTAACCTTGAGCACCGTGGTGGGCAGTCTTCGGATACAAGCACTGGAGACGGAGCGGGTATCCTCACTCAAATACCGCATCGTTTCTTCTTAAAGCAATGTGAAAAAGAAGATATCGCCCTCCCGGATGAAGGCCGATACGGAGTCGGAATGATTTTCATGCCGCAGGACTATGATTTGAGAATGAAAACTAAAGAAGTGATAAATAGAGTCATCGAAGAAGAAGGTTTGGACTGTTTAGGCTGGCGCCCAGTGCCGATAAATGATTCATTTGTCGGGAAAGTTGCCGCTAAAACCAAACCCGTTATACGTCAAATATTCATCGGAGCAAGTGCTGAATTGAAAGATCGGATGGATTTGGAGCGCAAATTATATATCATCCGCAAACGAATCGAACAGGAAATGGTTGGACAGGAAGATTTCAAAGATGTTTATTTCAGCAGCCTTTCGGCATCCACAATTGTCTATAAAGGGATGCTGATTCCGGAACAGCTGGATTCTTTCTATATCGACCTCAATCACCCTGAGTTCAAGTCGGCATTGGCTCTCGTGCATTCCCGTTTTAGCACGAACACGTTCCCGAGCTGGCAGCGTTCCCACCCGAACCGTTACTCGATCCACAATGGTGAGTTCAATACGCTAAGAGGAAATGTCAACTGGATGCGGGCGCGCCAAGCGCTTTGTACTTCCCCTCATTTCAATGAAGAAGACCTGCAGAAAGTGTTGCCGGTCATCGACGAAACGGGCAGTGATTCTTCAATGTTCGACAATTGCTTTGAATTCCTGCATTTGTCCGGAAGATCACTTGCCCACACGGCTATGATGATGGTGCCTGAACCTTGGGTCAACGATCCGACGATCAAAGCAGAAAAGAAAGATTTCTACGAATATCACAGCACCCTAATGGAACCTTGGGATGGACCTGCCGCGCTGGTGTTCACGGACGGCCGTCAAATCGCAGCCTGCCTGGACCGCAACGGCCTTCGTCCCGCTCGCTATTACGTGACCAAGAGCGGAATGATCGTCCTTGGCTCAGAAGTCGGGGCACTTGATATTTTTGCAGACGACATCATCTATAAAGAACGTCTTCACCCCGGAAAAATGCTGTTGATCGATTTGGAAGAAGGCAAGATCATTCCTGACGAAGAGATCAAGTTGCAGATTGCGGCAGAACTTCCTTATAAAGACTGGATCGCCAACAATATGCTGAATCTGGACGATCTGCCGGCACCTGACGCGGCAGTAGAACCTCAACTGGATGGGAATTTGCTTGAACAGCAATTGGCTTTCGGCTATACGACCGAGGAACTTCAGAAAATCGTCAAACCTTTGGCATCAGAGGGGAAAGACCCGGTTGGTTCCATGGGGTATGATTCGCCATTGGCGGTTCTGTCCAAGAAACCGCAGCTGCTATACAATTACTTTAAACAATTATTCGCTCAAGTTACGAATCCGCCAATAGACGCGATTCGTGAGCATATCATTACATCTGCAAGAACCACTATCGGCGCTGAAGGCAATCTGGTGGACCCGAAACCGGAAAGCAGCAGGCATATCCGTCTGGAATCGCCGGTTTTGACGAATTATGAACTCGAAAAACTGAGACAGCAAAACGTGGAAGGCTTTAAAGCTGTTACTTTGCCAATTCTGTTTTCAGCATCCGGCGGAGCGGAAGCAATGGTGCAGGAACTTGATGCTCTATTTGCCAAAGCGGATAAAGCCCTGGAGGAAGGCGCAACATTGATCATTCTGTCCGATCGTGGCGCAGACCAGGAAAATGCAGCCATACCGGCACTTCTGGCGGTATCGGGGCTTCACCACCATTTGATCCGTCAAGGGGCGCGAACTCAAATGAGTATCCTCCTGGAATCGGCTGAACCGCGTGAAGTGCATCATTTCGCATTGCTGCTAGGATATGGGGCGGAAGGAATCAATGCGTACCTCGCTTTTAGCTCAATCAAAGAAATGATTGAAAACGGGGAAATTCCTGTGGGCACTTTTGAACAGGCTGAGAAAAGTTATGTGAAGGCCGTAACTGATGGCATCATCAAAGTGTTGTCGAAGATGGGGATTTCTACCATCCAGAGTTACCGAGGCGCACAAATTTTTGAAGCGGTCGGCATCCATATGGATGTGATCGATAAATATTTCACCAGAACCTCTTCACGGCTGGGCGGCATCGGCTTGGATATTATCGCCAAAGAAGTGCTGATGCGCCACGAGCAGGCATATCCGGAAAGAGAAGGCAGCAACAAAGCGCTGAATCCCGGAGATGAATTCCAGTACCGTACTAACGGTGAGGACCATCAATACAATCCAATGACAATCCATACGCTGCAGCAGGCCTGCCGTACCAATGATTATGATGTTTTCAAAAAATATACGCGCTTGTTGACGGATGAAAAAGCGAATCTTCAATCCCTGCGCGGACTGATGAGCTTCAAGCAGCGTACACCGGTGCCGATCGAAGAAGTTGAAACCGTCGAAGAAATTTGTGCACGCTTCAAGACCGGTGCCATGTCTTACGGTTCCATCAGCCAGGAAGCCCACGAAGCGCTGGCGATCGCTATGAATAAAATCGGCGGCCGCAGCAATTCAGGCGAAGGCGGGGAAGAAGTTGCCCGCTTTATCCCGGATGAAAACGGCGATAACCGAAGAAGTGCCATCAAGCAAGTCGCTTCAGGCCGATTTGGCGTAACAAGCCATTATCTGGTCAATGCCGATGAAATCCAGATCAAAGTCGCGCAAGGGGCGAAGCCGGGAGAAGGCGGCCATTTGCCGGGCAATAAAGTCTATCCGTGGATTGCGGAAGTGCGAGGTTCAACTCCAGGAGTCGAACTGATTTCTCCACCGCCGCACCATGACATTTATTCCATCGAGGATCTAGCAGAACTGATCTTTAACTTGAAAAATGCCAATCCAACGGCGCGGATCAGCGTCAAGCTTGTTTCTGCTGTTGGCGTTGGAACGATTGCGGCCGGAGTGGCAAAAGGCCGCGCGGATCTTGTGTTAATCAGCGGATATGACGGCGGCACAGGAGCTGCTCCGAAAACCAGCTTGAAGCACACTGGACTACCGTGGGAAATCGGTTTGGCGGAAACTCACCAAACCCTGCTATTGAACGGTCTTCGTGACCGGATCGTGGTAGAGACTGACGGTAAGATGATGACCGGTCGCGACGTCGTAACCGCAGCACTTCTTGGTGCGGAAGAATACGGCTTTTCCACCGCGCCGCTTGTTGTACTGGGTTGCGTTATGATGCGGGTCTGCCATTTGGACACCTGTCCGGTCGGCATTGCCACGCAAAATCCGGAACTTCGGAAAAAATACACAGGCGAATCAGATCACGTCGCCAACTTCATGCGCTTTATCGCCATGGAAGCACGAGAGCTGATGGCGGAACTCGGTTTCCGTACAATCAATGAAATGATCGGAAGAACCGATGTGATTCAAGCGAACAAAGCAGTGGATCACTGGAAAGCGGGAGGCATCGATTTATCCGCTTTGCTTTACCAGCCGGATCTGCCGGAAAAAGTCGGGCGCTATGCAACAGTCAAACAAGATCATGGCCTGGAACAGACGCTCGATTATCAAGAGTTGCTGCCACGCTGCGAAAATGCAATCGAAACCGGCGAGCCGATCGAAGTCACGACGGCGATCCGCAATATACACCGGGCTACGGGCACGATTATCGGAAGCGCCATTTCCAAGAAGTACGGCGCTGAAGGGCTGCCTGAGGATACAATCAACCTGACATTCAAAGGGTCTGCCGGACAAGCTTTTGGGGCATTTATTCCGAAAGGCATGACACTGAAGCTTGTTGGGGATTCCAATGATTTTGTCGGGAAAGGTTTATCCGGCGGGAAAATCATCACGTACCCGGCGACAGATTCAACTTTCACACCTGAAAAAAATATCATCATCGGAAATGTTTCGTTTTATGGAGCATCCGCAGGAGAAGCATACATTTACGGCTTGGCCGGCGAGCGCTTCGCTGTAAGAAACAGTGGTGCGAATATCGTTGTTGAAGGAGTCGGAGACCACGGTTGTGAATATATGACCGGCGGGCGTGTGGCGATCCTTGGCACAACGGGCAAGAACTTTGCGGCTGGAATGTCCGGCGGCGTAGCTTATGTACTGGATGAAGACGGCACGTTCTCAAATTGCTGCAATACCGAAATGGTTCATTTGCAGGCATTAGCGGAACCGGCGGATCTCCAGGAATTGAAATCGATGATCGAAAAACATGTGCAATATACAAACAGTGCCAACGGCAAACGCATTTTGACGCACTGGGAAATCTACTCCGCTAAATTCGTGCGGGTAATTCCGAAAGCTTATTTGAAAATCAATGAACGCATCTCAAAATTGCAGGAGAGCGGAATGGAGAAATCCGAAGCTCAAATGGCTGCATTTGAAGAAAGCAAATTGGCTGGCGCAGGAAAATAAAACAGGAGTAGGGGGGAAACGATGGGAAAAGCTACAGGATTTATGGAATATAACCGACAGGCACTGGATGAACGGGATCCTGCAAAACGGGTTCAAGATTGGTCGGATTACACCGCCCCTTTATCTGAAGAAGAAGTGAAAAAGCAGGGAGCGCGCTGCATGGATTGCGGCGTACCGACCTGTCAGTCGGGAATGGAGATAAACGGAGCGACTACTGGGTGTCCCGTTTATCACCTGATTCCGGAATGGAACGATCTCGTTTACCGTGGGCAATGGAAAGAAGCACTTCACCGCGAGCACGTCATGAACAACTTCCCGGAATTCACAGGAATTGCTTGTCCCGCTCCGTGTGAAAGCGCCTGTGTTCTTGGCATCAACGAACCACCTGTCGCCATCCGCACGGTCGAACGTTCAATTATTGAACGTGGATTCGCGGAAGGCTGGGTAGTTCCTGAACCACCTAAACACCGCACAGGTAAAAAAGTGGCGGTGATCGGTTCCGGACCGGCTGGATTGGCCGCTGCGGCACAATTGAACAAAGCGGGGCATCTGGTCACGGTTTTTGAAAGAAGTGACCGGGTGGGCGGATTGCTGACTTACGGCATTCCGGAAATGAAACTTTCTTATGATATTGTTAAACGACGTGTTGATATTCTGGAACAAGAGGGCATCACTTTTGTCACAAATACAGAAGTTGGAAAAAATCTCCCGGTCTCCACATTGCGCTCAGATTTTGATGCGGTAATCATGTGCACCGGTGCCACTGTGCACCGTGATGTCCAGGTAGAAGGCCGGGAATTGAACGGCATTCATTACGCAATGGATTTCTTGCACGCGAACTCGAAAAGTCTTTTGGATTCGAACCTGGAAGATGGACAGTATATCTCAGCAAAAGACAAAGACGTGATTGTCATCGGCGGAGGAGATACTGGAACCGATTGTTTGGCTACATCCGTGCGGCACAATTGCAAAAGTTTGGTGCAATTTGATGTGTATGACAAAAAAGGCGCCATCCGGGACGAGCAAGGAAACCCGTGGCCGCAGTATACTCAGATTCACCGGGTTGAATATGGCCATAAAGAAGCCGCAGCAGTGTTAGGTGACGATCCACGATCGTATGCAGTGATGACCAAAAAGTTTGTCGGTGACGAGAACGGCAACGTCAAAGAAGTGCACACGATCAACGTGAAACTGAGAATCGGTGAAAAAGGGGAACGGATTCGCGACGAGATTCCGGGAACTGAAAAGGTTTGGAAAGCGGATCTTGTTTTGCTTGCTATCGGATTCAGCGGCCCTCAACAGAAACTGATCGAACAAATGGGTGTGGAAACAAACGCAAACACGACCGTAAAAGCTGAATATGGAAAATACACGACAAGCGTAGAAGGTGTATTCGCGGCTGGAGATATGCGCCGCGGCCAAAGCCTGATCGTTTGGGCAATCAACGAAGGACGCGAAGCTGCACGTGAGTGCGACCGGTTCTTGATGGGGTCCACAGTTCTGCCGTAAGATGCAAAGTTGAAAAACCATGAACATCGGATTCATGGTTTTTCTGCTGAAAAGCTTAGCGCTTAGGTGATTCAAATCGCTCCTATTCGGTAACGGCTTCTGCAACTTCCAGATTTTATGTTTGAAAGCATCGGATATCGTCAATACTAAGACCATAATGTATTTTTAATAAGGAAAAGGAGTGGTTCACAATGGCTAGAAGATCAGGCGGATTGTTAGGCAAATTAGTTTTCTTAGGAATTGGAGCGGCGATAGGGTCAGCGTTGGCACAGAAAAAAACGGACTCGACTAGCACTGCACAATCTGGGAATATTCAGGACAAAGTCAAGCAGGGGCTGGAACGTTTCAATGAACAGTCAGGCGGCATGGTTGATAGAGTCAAACCGGGCGTCGACAAAGCGGTAGAGGCGATTAAAAGCGCTATCGAAAGCCAGCAGAACATGATGGACAAGGAAAAAGACATGCTCGACAAAGCGAACAAAACGGTACAGGAAGATGTTAAATCTACTCAGAGCGACTCTTCAAAACCTTCATCTTCCCAAGGGTCTGCGGCGGGCGGTTCATCCTCCACAGATTCGACACCGGCTGGTGGAACTCTCGGCGGAAGCTCAGCTTACACAGAATCCTTAAAGAAAAACCAGACCGACACCGATACCAATAAAAACTAATGCACGAATATTTGCACCGTTGACTGTCAATTAATGATAAAATTATAATAGAAACTAAGCTATGACTCATGAAGTAAGAGGCATAGCTTTTTCTCTATCACTATTTTTCGGAATATTCTTACAAGAAAAAGGAGGGGAACTATGTTTGATTCATATTCAACCGAAGCTTTTTTTGATGAAATGTTCAACTTTAACAAAACTCCCAGAGCGCATTATGAAAAATTCCATGAAACCCTTCAGAGATTCAATAAAGAAGAATTGAAGGAAAAACATGAAACAGCTCAGTTGTCCTTTTTGAGGCAAGGCATAACCTTTACTGTCTACAACAATAATGTTGGCACTGAGCGGACGATGCCCTTTGACTTCGTGCCCATCATCATTTCTCCAAATGAATGGGAAACGGTAGAAAAAGGGATGATTCAGCGAGCCGAGGCACTTAACCGTTTTTTGGACGACGTCTACCATGATCGTAAAATCCTCGAAGACGGCATCATTCCAAGCCAACTCATTGATAACAATCCTTATTATTATGCAAAACAAGTACAAGGAATTGATATTCCTTTAAAAAATCATATCTTTTTGGCCGGCATCGATTTGATCCGTGATGAACACGGCAAATATCATGTGCTGGAGGACAATCTGCGCAACCCGTCGGGAATGTCTTATGTTTATCAAAACCGATATGTGATGAGACAGGTCTATCCGGAGTTTTT
>DATHVY010000073.1:0-8504 GCA_035461045.1 Planococcus sp. (in: firmicutes) | reverse complement strand
TACTTCACACTTCTAGTGTTTATTGTACTAACGATCATCGGTATCAGAGCATTGTTCGCGTTCGTTTAAGAACGCTTCCATAGCTGGAATTAAAAGAGGAGTGACTACCATAATGGCCAAAGGCAAACTTATTATTGTCGGTGGCGGACTTGCGGGCTTGATGGCAGCTATTAAAGCTGCAGAAGCCGGCGCGCCTGTCGATTTATTTTCAATTGTACCCGTTAAGCGATCCCACTCAGTTTGTGCACAGGGTGGAATCAACGGTGCGGTGAATACAAAAGGTGAAGGGGATTCTCCTGCTATCCATTTTGATGACACTGTCTACGGCGGTGACTTTTTAGCCAACCAACGTCCGGTTCAAATGATGACGGATGCTGCTCCAGAAATTATCCGTCTTCTTGACCGGATGGGCGTAATGTTCAACCGGACACCTGAAGGTTTGCTTGATTTCCGCCGTTTCGGGGGAACCATGTACCATAGAACAGCGTTCGCAGGCGCAACAACTGGCCAGCAGCTGCTTTACGCTTTGGATGAGCAGGTTCGCCGCCAAGAAGCGAATGGACTTGTTACAAAATATGAAGGCTGGGAATTTATCGGCTTAATATTGGATGACAACGGTGTGAGCAGAGGGATTACAGCCCAGAACATGACGACGATGGAAATCAAAGCGTTCCGCGGCGATGCAGTCATCATGGCTACTGGCGGGCCGGGGATCATCTTCGGAAAATCCACGAACTCGGTCATCAACACCGGATCTGCGGCTTCGGTCGTTTATCAGCAAGGCGCTTATTATGCGAACGGAGAATTTATCCAAATTCACCCGACTGCAATTCCAGGAGACGACAAACTTCGCCTCATGTCAGAATCAGCACGCGGTGAAGGCGGACGAATCTGGACGTATAAAGATGGCAAGCCTTGGTATTTCCTTGAAGAAAAATATCCTGCGTACGGAAATCTCGTGCCTCGTGATATTGCGACTCGTGAAATCTTCGATGTCTGCGTTAACCAAAAGCTCGGCATCAATGGCGAAAACATGGTTTACCTGGATCTTTCCCATAAAGATGCGAAGGAATTGGACATCAAACTGGGCGGAATCATTGAAATCTATGAGAAATTCACAGGTGACGATCCCCGCAAAGTTCCGATGAAAATCTTCCCGGCAGTTCATTATTCCATGGGCGGACTTTGGGTTGACGATAACCAGATGACGAACATTCCTGGCGTATTCGCTGCCGGTGAATGTGATTATTCTCAGCACGGCGCAAACCGTCTGGGAGCCAACTCACTTCTATCAGCAATTTATGGCGGTATGGTCTCAGGACCGAACGCAATCAAATACATCACAACTTTGGACACGCTTTCCGAAGATCTTCCGTCAGACATTTTTGACAAATACACTGCTGAAGAGCAGCGTAAATGGGATGAAATCATGGCAATGGAAGGGACGGAGAACGCATACATTCTTCACAAGGAATTGGGAGAATGGATGACTGACAACGTAACCGTGGTTCGTTATAACGACCGTTTGCAAAAAACAGATGAGAAAATCCAGGAATTGCTTGAGCGTTATGAACACATCAGCATGACGGATACTCAATTGTGGAGCAACCAAGGGGCGATGTTCGTGCGCCAGTTGAAAAATATGTTACATTTAGCTAGAGCCATTACAATCGGAGCGCTTATGCGCAACGAAAGCCGTGGAGCTCACTATAAACCGGATTTCCCGGAACGTAATGATGAAGAATTCCTTAAAACGACGATGGCGAAATTCAATGGCTACGATGCCCCAATCTTCCATTATGAAGAAGTGGACACAGGATTGATTCCGCCACGTAAACGTGATTACTCAGCAAAAAGTTAAGAAAGGAGCTAATTTACCATGGGTGAAGCAGCAAAAACGGTTATTATAGAAGTCGAACGCCAAGACTCCACGGACGCAACGCCGTACTGGGAGAAGTTCGAATTACCATATCGCCAAAACATGAACGTTATTTCCGCTTTAATGGAGATTCGTCGTAATCCGGTGAATATAGATGGCAAAACCACGTCTCCGATCAACTGGGACATGGGCTGCTTGGAAGAAGTATGTGGAGCTTGCTCTATGGTCATCAATGGCAAAGCACGCCAGTCGTGTACAGCTCTGATCGATCAGTTGGAGCAGCCAATCCGCCTTCAGCCGATGAGAACTTTCCCTGTAGTCCGCGACTTGATCGTTGACCGCAGCCGCATGTTCGAATCCTTGAAAAAAGTTAAAGCGTGGGTTCCGATTGATGGAACTTATGACCTTGGTGAAGGTCCACGCATGCCGGAACGTAAACGCCAATGGGCTTACGAACTTTCAAAATGTATGACTTGCGGCGTTTGCCTTGAGGCTTGTCCGAACGTCAACGATAAATCCGACTTCATGGGGCCGGCTCCACTTTCACAAGTGCGTCTGTTCAATGCGCATCCATCAGGCGCCATGAACCGTGATGAGCGTTTAAACGCCATTATGGGCGAAGGCGGACTGGCAAGTTGCGGTAACTCGCAAAACTGTGTGGAATCGTGTCCAAAAGGAATTCCTTTGACCACTTCCATCGCAGCGTTGAACCGTGAAACGACAGTTCAAATGTTCCGTAATTTCTTCGGAAGCGATCACCAAGTTGGATAACATCCCTAAACCCCGCTGATGCGGGGTTTTTCTTTCGCTTAAAAATTAAATTTAATCGAATTTTTGCTATACTAATAAAATGAACGGTCGTAAAACAACTGGAGGAACGAATATGAGAGCAAACTACATTGCGGATTTTGATGAATGGAAAAATGGATTTGATTTTTCTGTATCCGTGCAGGTCCGATTTTCAGAAACGGATATGTTTGGACATTTGAACAATACGGTGCCCATCACGTATTTTGAATTCGCGCGCATCGAATTTATGAAGGAAATCGGCTTAATGCAAAGCTGGCTGGAAGCCGGGAATGAGCTGTTCCCGGTTGTCGCGGACATGCAGATCGATTATGTACAGCAAGTGTTTTTTGATGAAAAGCTCCAAATTTTCGTGAAAGCGGGATCGGTGGGGCGATCTTCCGTGGATGTGCACTATTGGGCTTTGAATGAACGTGGGGAAACTTGCTATACTGGACGAGGGACGATGGTTCAAATCTCGAAAGAGACCGGAAAAGGCCATCCGTGGAATGAAAAAGAGCGTGAAATTTTCTTGAAAGACTCTTTAATTTCAGCAGAGCACTAAATGAAACCTTGCCAACTAAGCAAAAAAGCTTCACTATAGAAGATAAGAATTTTTATCAAGGAGTGGTAAATTTCAATGAGTGATGAAAAAGTGAACATGCTGCACGATAAAGAACGTGTAGCTTTTATGGAGAAAGAGCTTCGATACATTTCCGGCATCATTAAACAGAAAGGTCGGGAAATTTTAAACTCATATACAATCACCCCGCCCCAGTTTATTGCACTGCAATGGCTTTTTGAACATGGAGACATGACAATCGGTGACTTGTCGAATAAAATGTTTTTGGCATTCAGCACGACTACTGACCTGGTCGACCGAATGGAGAAAAACGAGCTGGTGTTGCGTATCCGCGAGGAGCAGGATCGCCGTGTCGTTCGGATCAAACTGTTAAAAGAAGGCGAACGGATCATTGAAGAGGTGATTCACAAGCGCCAGGAATACCTTGAAACCGTGCTTTCTGACTTCTCTAAAGAAGAAGTTGAGCAATTCTCTTTCCTGCTTGAGAAAATGCACAAAGAGATGAAGTAGGATAGAGGCGATGAATGTGAATGCGCCAATCGGAGTGATCGATTCAGGAGTAGGCGGACTGACGGTAGCCAAAGAGATTATGCGGTTATTGCCAAATGAACAGATTTTTTATATTGGTGATAATGCACGTTGCCCTTATGGCCCGCGTCCGCTAAGGGAAGTGCGAAAATATACATGGCAAATGGCAAATGCATTGATGAAAAAAGAAATCAAATTGCTGGTCATTGCCTGTAATACTGCTACGGCAGCTGCCTTGAGTTCCTTGCAGCGAAACTTGCCGATTCCGGTAATCGGAGTGATTTTTCCCGGTGCCAGGGCAGCTGTGAAATCGTCTGCCAGCAAAAACATTGTGGTTCTAGGCACCGCTGGGACTGTTCAGAGTGGCGCTTATGAAAAGGCGGTCATGAGTCTTGTGTCGGCTGCGCATGTCGTGCAGTTGGCTTGCCCCAAGTTTGTGCCACTGGTGGAAAGTGATGAATACGAAGGGCAGTTTGCCCGCAGAATGGTTCGCGAGACACTGCAGCCCCTCGAAGGGAAATCTTTTGATACCGCGATTCTAGGCTGCACTCATTATCCTTTATTGCAGGAATTCATCGAAGAAACGTTCGGGGGTGGAGTGCGTGTTCTTTCTTCAGCTGAAGAAACAGCGAGGGATGTGGAACGCCATTTGATTTATAATCATTTGATTGCAAATCGCTCGAGGCCGCCCATCCACCATTTTTACACTTCCGGATCCACCCCGATTTTCAAAAGCATTATCCGGAAATGGTTGCTAATTGAAGAACCTTTCATCCATTCAATCGGCTTTCATCGAACCTGACACCTCAGCTGTCAGGTTTTTGTCGTTGATGGGCAAATATGTTAAGCTAGCTGAGTAAATACAAGGAGGATTCAGCATGACAAGAATAGATGGCAGAACAACGGCGGAACTTCGCCCGGTAACAATTGAAACGGATTATTTAATTCATCCAGAAGGCTCGGTACTGATCACTGTCGGACAAACAAAAGTGATCTGCACCGCTACTATAGAGGAACGCGTTCCACCATTCCTAAGAGGACAAGGAAAAGGCTGGGTAACCGCAGAATATTCAATGCTGCCAAGAGCGACAAACTCGCGGAACCAGCGGGAAGCTTCCAAAGGCAAAATCACCGGACGCACAATGGAAATCCAGCGTCTGATCGGCCGCGCATTGCGTGCAGTGGTGGACCTGGAGAAATTGGGCGAACGGACGCTATGGATTGACTGTGACGTGATCCAGGCAGACGGCGGCACCCGGACGGCATCGATTACAGGGGCCTTTGTCGCAATGTCAATGGCGATCGATAAATTGAACCTTCCAGTTTTCCCGGTAACCGATTACTTGGCAGCGACAAGTGTAGGTGTCATCAAAGACGCCGGCTCAATTCTCGACTTGAACTATGAAGAAGATTCTTCTGCAGATGTTGACATGAACCTTGTAATGACAGGTGCAGGGAATTTTGTCGAACTGCAGGGAACAGGCGAAGAATCGACATTTACTCGCGCTGAGTTAAATGAACTGCTTGATCTGGGAGAAGCAGGAATCCACCAGCTGATCCAATACCAGAAAGATGTGCTAGGTGAAACTGCTCAGCGAATCGGTGCAAAGGAGAACGTAGTCGTATGAAACAATTGATCATTGCCACCCAAAACAAAGGCAAGGCAAATGACTTCAAGGTGATTTTTGAACCGATGGGCTTTCAAGTACTGACCCTGCTGGATGTGGCTGAAGATCTGGATATCGAAGAAACAGGAACCACTTTCCAGGAGAACGCAGTGCTGAAGGCGGAAGCGGTAGCAGCTGCACTTCAGACGACCGTCATTGCGGATGACAGCGGCCTTGAAATCGATGCTTTAAATGGAGAACCTGGCGTTTATTCCGCCCGCTATGCAGGAGAAGTGAAAAGTGATGAGGCGAATATTGATAAGGTGTTGGCGGAAATGGCCAATGTGCCTGCAGAAGAGCGTTCCGCAAGGTTCCGTTGCGTATTGGCGGTCGCTTCTCCGGATCGTCCAACCGAAACGTTTGCCGGGGCATGTGAAGGGTTGATCCTGACTGAGCGTCGTGGAGACAACGGTTTCGGATACGATCCGATATTTTACGTGCCAAGTTACGATAAATCGATGGCAGAGCTTTTGCCACAAGAGAAAGCGTTGATTTCCCACAGGGGCAATGCGATCGAAGAATTGAAAGCTGCACTTCCGGATTGGATGAAAGCGACAAATTAGGAAATTTTAAAACTTTTTAATGTTTTTTTGAAATAGTATTGACTTTTAGCCGAATGATTCCTATAATTAAAATTGTCTTTCATTAGAAAAACGAAGGTGTCCATCAAGTATGGGCAACGGAGTCTGGACAATAAGAAAGCCATGTCCCAGTAGCTCAGCTGGATAGAGCAACGCCCTTCTAAGGCGTCGGTCGGGAGTTCGAATCTCTCCTGGGACGTATAGGAATCATCGGCAACAAAGTTTTTGACGAAATTTAAAATACATAAGCTTGTTTTATGTCTGCAGTCAAAGACGCAAAAAAATCTCCCGGACCACTTGGTCCGGGAGATTTTTTTGTTTTGAATAGGTTCTTTGCGGGCAAAGCTGTTTCGCAATCCCCGCATAAACCCAATTGCTGGGAAAAAATAAAACCAAGCAAATGGGTTTGAATTGCTTTAAGCTTAAGCGAGAACGTGATATATTAAAAAGCAGCGAAGCTTACCTGTAAATTTGAAAAATTGCGTCGATTGCTAAAAAACATTTTGTCGGCTACTGCCACGGAATAGTCCTCATAAGTTTCTTCATAAGAAAGACCATCCCATTCCAAAAAGAAAAGAGGAAGCTCATGATTCAATTGCAATTCTTTTCCCAATACATCAAACACCCGCGGCGCGTCGGGGCAATCCTGCCCAGTTCCCGCAAACTCGCTGCCCAAATGGTATCAACCATCAACTTCGATTCATCCGAGTGCATTATTGAATTTGGGCCAGGCACCGGAGTCTTCACGGAACAATTGATCCAAAGGAAGCAGCCGCATACAAAATTGCTGTTAATGGAAAACAACAAAGAATTTTACGAAATGCTGCGCATTAAATACGGAGCGATTGAAAATGTCCATGTGATCCATGATTCTGCTGAACGAATCGTTCATTACACCGCGGCATTGGGTGTGGAGAGAGTGGACTATGTGGTTTCTGGATTGCCTTTTGCGAGTTTGCCTAAAGGAGTTTCCGAGCGCATTTTGACGGAGACGAGAAAAGTGCTCGGAGAAGACGGGGAATTCATCACTTTTCAATACAGCAAATTCAAGCAAAAGTATTTGCAGTCATTTTTCAGCGAGATTCAAATTGATAAAGTGGTTTTTAACATGCCGCCAGCATTCGTATTTAAATGTGTTCAATAGGAGCCGTGGGATTCAATCCTGTGGTTTTTATTTTTTGCGGGAGCGGCAATGGCATTTGGAATGCGTCTAAAAACGGACTGAAAGTATTATTCAGCCCAATGCCTTTATGATATGATATTTGTACAAATGGGGTGTAATCATGCGGAAGAAATTCAGGGAATTGAAACGTAAAGGAAACGTCATTGTGTTTCCGACTACGGTGAGCCGTCTCCTGTCGGACGGCATGTCTTACTTGAAAGAAGAGAAATACATAGAAGCGCGTGAAGCCCTCCATCAAGTGCTGTCGTATGAACCGGATAATGCGGCTGCTCTTGGAGCATACTCGTATTGTCTTTTTGAATTGGCCGAATACGAAGAAGCGCTGGACGTCTGCAAGGAACTTTTGAGCATCGGCCCGCTTCATTACTTGGAGACGATGGAGCTATATATCAGCATCCTGATGCAGATGAGGCAATACGATGAAGCTGAAGGGGTAATTGAAGCGCTGATCGATGAAGGGGTGCTGCCGGAAGAGCGGTTGGATCAATACAGGCAGCTGCGGGAATTGAACGAACGGATTGCCGCCAATGCGACCAGTCAGAATGTTGACGCAAGCTTGTATGACCTCGAGCCCTTCCTTGCCTTATCGCCTATGGAACAGGAACGTCGGATCATGGACTTGCCGCCTGAAAGTTTTGGCCCGCTTCAGAAAAAGTTGTTAGCGATCATCGGGCATGATGATTCGGACATGCTGACAAAGACATACATATTATTTATTCTTCATCAAGAAAAGGTCAGCGGCACCGTGAGGGTGGGGAAATTTCAATTTAACGCTGACTTTGACATAAGCAAGTTGCCAGATCCGGTTCAAAGCGAAAGGCTTCAATCGATCAAGAAGTATATGGAAGAAGCACTGTCCAAGGATCCGACCCGGCTGGAAATGGTGCTCGAATTATTTGATCGCCATACATATCTCTTATATCCGTTTCAATGGCCAGGATCTGATGAACGTGAAGTGGCTGAAGCATACATGAATTTTGTGGATGGGCTTTTCAGCGGAGACATGTCCAAATCAGTCAATGATGAGCTGATTTCGCTGATAATCGAAGCGGAAGAGTGGTTTGAGCACCGCAATGGGTAGAAATAGTTGAACCTGACTGCATGTATGATATAATATGGAAGTTGTCAAAAATCGTATAAACGTAATATGACTTTGTAGAAAATGTTTGGAGGGCTTATAAATGTCAGCAAAATGGGAAAAGCAAGAAGGTAACACAGGTTTACTCACAATCGAGGTGCCTGCAGAAGAAGTCAACAAAGGATTGGACAAAGCGTTCAAAAAAGTTGTAAAAGAAAT
>DATHVY010000072.1:0-37626 GCA_035461045.1 Planococcus sp. (in: firmicutes) | reverse complement strand
GTCCAGACAGCGAACGATCTGTCAGATGGGTCGAACCTGAAGTTCACTACGGCTAAATGGCTGACACCAGACGGTAACTGGATACATGAAGAAGGAATCGTGCCGGATGTGGAAGTCAGCGCTCCGGATTACGCTTCGCTTCCTGTAGTGGATGCTTCTCTGGAGCTTAAGGAAGGCACGATTTCAGAACAAGTCCGTGTCGCTGAACAAATGCTGGAAGCGTTAGGCTATGAAGTGGGCGAAATTGATGGTGCTTTCGATGAAGAAATGCAGGGAGCTGTTGAATCGTTCCAAGCTGACAATGAGCTGGAAGTGACAGGTGTACTGACTGGCGACAGCACTTACGCAATGATGGACGAGCTTCGAACAAAAATCACAGAAGACGATCCGCAGTTGATGGAAGCAATGCGCATGGTCATGGAAGAAGCAGGAATTTCTGCTGAGAACACTGACGAAGAAGATTCAGTGGAAGAAGATTCGGAATAACCGTTTAAAAGGTCCGCAGCTGCGGGCCTTTTATTACGAAGATTGCTAAAGGGGGATTTGATGGTAGACGTTTATCTATTCAGCGGATTTTTGGGGAGCGGCAAAACGACTCTCTTGAAACATATCATTCAACAAGTGAAAGATGCAGGACTCAAACCGGCTGTTTTTATGAATGAATTGGGATCGATGAATTTTGATTCTGAGGAAGTGGAAGAGGGGGTACCGCTTAAAGAGCTGCTTGATGGCTGTATTTGCTGCACCGGATCTGAAAAGTCCGAAGCACAAATTCAAACCCTTCTGGCCGAAGAAACTTTTGATGTATTGTTAATTGAAACCACTGGGGCTGCTCATCCCGTCGAAGCATTGGACGCCATATTCTCACCGCTGTTCGCTGAAAAGCTGAACTTCAAGGGAATTGTCACTGTAGCTGACAGTAAAAGATGGACAACCAGAAGGGAACTGCCACCACAGGTAAGGTCGCTTTTCTTGGAGCAGATACGACATGCGGACTTAATCTTGGCCAATAAGATGGATTTGTTGTCAGAAGGTGAGCAGGGAACTGTGATATATGAGATTCAATCTTTGAATCCTTCAGGGCGGATCATTCAAACTGTGCATTCAAAAATCCGTTTTGATGAACTGGCAAAATTGTCCGCTTCGAAAAAAGAGAATGTTAAAGAGGCCCGGTTGGAGAAGTTGAATTTGAATACAAAAGTACTGACATTCCAAAAGCCGATCAAGCGTGAAAAACTGGAGGATTGGCTGAGGAACTTGCCGGATACAGTTTACCGCATCAAAGGATACGTACCATTGGAGGGCGACAAATACCCTCACGCGTTTCAATATGCGTATGGCATGACGCAATGGCTGCCGGAATATATGAAGATGCCGCCGCAGATTGTGGTCATCGGCGAAGCGATTCAAGGAGTTGAACTGCCTTGATCAATGCTTATAAAAAACTCTGGCAGCATAGGGCTGCAGTGCAATCCATCTCTTCAGAGGCTGAGATGGAGCAACAGATTTTGATTGAGCTTAATGATGAATTGACCCATCCGAGAGTCAGAAAGTCGAAGGGGCAAAAGCTTGCATTGGCTTTGGAAAGAATTGAACAAGCGAATATCACCGATGAAGAAAAGGAAGCGTTAAAGTCCTTTTACAAGGAAGCCGCTGCTGAATAAGCGGCTTTTTTTGGTGAAGAAAATTTCAGGGGCAGTTTTAAATGTGCTACAATTAAGGTTGGACATTCAAACTGATTGCATAAACTGGCTGATTTTTTGGAGAGCTTGGCTCTTTTAAATTTTCTGCAAATGTATACCACATATTTAGAAAGAACTGAAGAAAGTAGGCAATTTAAATGAAGAAAAGAACAATTTTATTGACTGGCGGCGGAACTGCCGGCCATGTTTCACTGAACCAGGCATTAATTCCAGAGCTTAGGAACTTGAACTTCGATGTGGAATATATCGGATCAAAAAACGGCATCGAAAATGAGTTGATAGCCGAATCCTACCCTGACCTGACATATCATGCCATCTCCAGCGGCAAATTAAGACGCTATTTTTCAATGAAGAATTTCACGGATCCTTTCAGAGTGGGTGCGGGGCTGATACAGGCCATGAACATTATCCGCAAAGTCAAGCCCGCAGCCATCTTCTCAAAAGGGGGATTTGTATCCGTTCCTGTGGCTATGGCCGGAAAATTGATGTCAATCCCAGTCATTATTCATGAATCGGATGTAACGCCGGGACTTGCAAATAAAATCGCCATGCCTTTTGCCAATCATATATTCACTGTTTTTAAAGAAACCTTAAAGCATGTCCCGACGGAAAAGTCGACTTGTACCGGATCGGTCATCCGCAGTGAGCTTATGGATGGGTCCGCGATGAAAGGCAAGGAAATTTGCCATTTCGAGAACGATCTGCCTGTACTGATGGTGATGGGAGGAAGCCAAGGATCATCGATCATCAATGACGCGATCCGCAAGAACCTTCCGGCACTTCTTGAAGAGTTCAACATTGTGCATTTATGTGGAAAAGGGAATATCGATGAAGCGGGTTTATCCTTGCCGAATTACCAGCAGTTTGAATACGTAACGCATGAATTGCCGCATTTGCTTCATATGACTGATTTTGTGGTATCTCGAGCGGGCTCTAACTCCATTTTTGAGTTTCTGGCATTAAAAAAACCGATGTTGCTTATTCCGCTTTCAAAGGAAAAGAGTCGAGGGGACCAGATACTGAATGCTGCACTTTTCAAGAAGCAAGGATTTGCACACGTGCTAGAAGAGAAGGATTTGAATCCCGAAAGCTTTATGCAGGAAATGGATAAGCTGCGCCAAGACAAAGAAAAACTTGAGGAAAATATGTCAAATGCCGAGCAGCCGAAGACTGCATATGAAATGGCTAAATTGGTTACTGCACATACTTAAGGCAGGACACATTAATTGGGGTGATAATATGGAAATGACAATGCTTAAAGTCCACGGTTCAATGAATACATTTTATATGCTTGAAGGAGCAGAAAGAGACGACTATGATCGACTGGCGGTCTGCCTTTTTGGTTTGGATCCTGAAGTGGATGGTTTGCTCGTAATTCTTCCTTCTGATAAAGCAGACGCGAAAATGCGGGTTTTTAACAATGATGGATCTGAAGCTTCAATGTGTGGAAACGGCTTGCGCTGCGTGGCACGCTTCGTGTGTGAACGAGATCAGAAAAATGAAGCGCTCATTGAAACGATGAAAGCTTCTTTGCGGGTCAAAAAAGAAGATATGACACAAGATGGCCTTCCTGCTTATTCAGTGGAAATCTCTCCGGTGTTATTCGACTTGTCCGCTGTGCCAATGGAATATGGCAACCAAAAGGAGTGGGTTTTAAAGCCCTTGCCTTTCATTTCTGAAGAAATTCTCTTTTCTGCAGTAGCTGTGCCCAATCCCCATTTAGTTGGAATTGTTCCAGCATCTTATCAGAAAGATTCAGCGCATCAAAAAAGATGGGCGGAACATTTTAATGGCGACAACGAAATCTTTGCCGATGGGGTCAATGTCAGCTACGCAACAGCTGTTGAAGACGGCATCTTCGTCAGAACGTTCGAACGGGGTGTTGGGTTTACGAATGCTTGCGGGACCGCCATGACAGCTTCTGCGTTGATTGCTTGCATAGCCGGCATTGTGCCTTACGGGGAAGTGAAAGTATACAACCCCGGAGGAATGGTCAAATGTCTCGTCCGTCAAAACGACGATACTTTTGAATTGCAATTGAGCGGCAATGCAACCTATTTATCACAACATTCTTTTGATTGGAACACGGACCAATCATCAGGACACTTTACGGCATCCCGACTTTTTGACGAACAGGCGGAATATGAAAAATTCATCGCAATGACCGTTTCACGAGCCGACCGATTTATCGAATAATTGCAGAAGATGAAAAGTGACGGAGAAACTGGTTTCTCCGTCTTTATTTTTGGGAATGGGTATTTAAGGTGTTGAATAAGGAATATTTTCAAAGGCTGTTTTTTGTTTTATTTCTGATTCAAACAAGGGGGATGGTCCCTATTTAGAAATTCTGATTTAATGAAAGCGCTTAATCTTTTGTTCTGTGAATAATTTCACGAAAAGCATTGTTTTTTTCACTGGAAGTAGTAATATTGATATGGAAATTTGTTCTTCAATTGATGAGACTCCTCCTGCTTTATGTATAGGGGGATGTCTGATAAAATATAGGAGACTCAATTAATTAAAGTGAATGCCGTCAGGCAAATAGTTGGAGGTTTTTTAATGTCTAGCAATTATTCAGATGCAAAATCCCCATGGAGTTCCATTACTGGCCCCAACCTTGGATACGTAATGGAAATGTACGATCTTTATCAGGAGGACCCGGAAGCCATTGATCCGGAATACGCTGAACTTTTCAAGGAGTATGGTTCTCCAATGGAGCTCAGTGAACAGACAATTGCTGTTCCATCACAAAAGCTGGCTCCTCAAAAAGATGGAGTGGATCCGGGCAAGTTCGGTAAAATCCTTGCGGCTGTCCAGTTAGCGGAAGCTGTTCGGGCTCACGGCCATTTGGCTTCAGATATTTACCCTTTGAAGGATCGTCCGAAAGACACTTCTCGGTTAGAGCCCTCAGCTCATGGTTTATCTGAGCAGGATTTAAAGGAAGTTCCTGTGTCATTTCTTTTAAATGAAAATCCTGAAAATGTCACGAACGGTTTGGATGCCATTTCTTACTTGAAATCGCTCTATACAGACAAGATTGCTTTTGAATTTTCGCATATTGTTCAACCGGAAGAGCGAAGCTGGCTCCAAGAAAAAATCGAGTCCGGTTCCGTAAAACCATCGTTGGATAATGAAAAGAAAAAAGAAATTTTGGATCTTTTAACACGGGTTGAAGGATTCGAGAAATTTATACACCGCACTTTTGTTGGCCAAAAACGCTTTTCGATTGAAGGCTTGGATACGCTGGTCACTTTGATGGATGAACTGGTTCGGCAGTCCGAAGCAATAAAAACGGAAAAAATCTTGATCGGGATGGCTCATCGCGGTCGTTTAAATGTGCTTACTCATATTTTAAACAAACCTTACGAAATGATGTTTGCCGGCTTTGCCCACATTGGAGACAAGGCTTTTCTTCCGAAAGATGGCTCTTTGCAGATTACCAAAGGCTGGTTCGGAGATGTTAAATACCATATGGGTGCCTCTTATACATCACCTGTTGGGACAAACATCAAACTTGCTTATAATCCTTCCCACTTGGAAGTTGTCGGACCGGTCGTAGCTGGCCAAACCCGTGCAGCCCAAGAGTTGACCGAACAAAAAGGGTTGGCTCCTCTTGATGTGAAAAAAGCCTATGCGATTCTCGTTCATGGCGACGCCGCTTTCCCAGGACAGGGTGTAGTGACAGAGACATTGAATTACAGCCGAATCCCAGGCTATCAAACTGGCGGTACGATCCATATCATTGCGAACAACTTGATCGGTTTTACTACCGAGCAGCAAGATTCCAGATCGACTCATTACTCTTCAGATCCAGCTAAAGGCTATGAAATTCCAGTCGTGCATGTGAATGCAGATGACCCTGAAGCAGTGGTTTCAGTGGCTCGCCTGGCGTTTGAATACCGCCAAAAGTTCGGAAAAGACATATTGATCGATTTGGTTGGATATCGGCGCTACGGCCACAATGAAATGGATGAGCCTTTAGTGACGAATCCATTGATGTATCATGGAATTCACAAGCATTTGACAGTCCGTGAATTATACGGCCAACAGCTCTCTTCAGAAAATGTAATGTCTGAAGAAGATGTGAAAAAACTGGATGCGAATACCCAAAAATCAATGCAGGAAGCATATGATCGAGTAAAAGAAAATAAATCCCAAGACGAAGGCAAAATGGATATTCCGGAAGCTGTAGTCAACGGGTTCCCGGAGGTCCAGACTGGAGTCGGTCAGGAAACGTTGGCTGAACTCAACAAAGAATTGCTTACATGGCCTGCTGAATTCAATGCTTTCAAGAAATTGGCAAGAATTCTCAAACGGCGTGAAGAGCCCTTCAACGAAAATGGTGCAGGAAAATCCAAAATAGATTGGGCTCATGCTGAAACCTTGGCATTCGGTACAATTTTACAGGATGGACATCCCGTTCGTTTGACTGGCCAGGATGCTCAGCGCGGAACGTTCGCACATCGCCACCTTGTGCTCCATGATGAAAAAACGGGTGACGAGATGGTCCCACTTCACAATATTTCCAGCGCTGAAGCTTCATTTGTTGTATACAACAGTCCGCTTAGCGAAGCTGCAGTGCTTGGTTATGAATATGGTTATAACGTGGAAAACGAAAAAGCGCTCGTTATCTGGGAAGCTCAATATGGCGACTTTGCCAATATGGCCCAAATGATGTTCGACCAATTTATTTCTTCCGGTTATGCCAAATGGGGACAAAAATCCGGATTGGTCATGCTCTTGCCGCATGCATACGAAGGACAAGGACCTGAACATTCCAGTGCCCGGCTTGAACGGCATTTACAAATGGCGGGAGAAAATAACTGGACTGTCGCGAACATTTCTAGCGCCGCCAATTATTTCCATATCCTAAGGCGTCAGGCTAAAATGTTGGGCGATGAAGCGATTCGACCGTTGATCATCGTGTCACCAAAATCTCTGCTTCGCCACCCATTAGTGGGAGCGAACGTCGAAGACTTGGCTGAAGGCCAATTCCAGACGATCATCGAACAGCCAGGACTTGGTAAAAAAGCTAAAAAAGTGGAACGCCTTCTTTTTGCCAGTGGTAAAATGGCGATAGATTTGGCTGAACAGGTGAAAGATGGAGCAGGTTTCGACTCACTGCATATTGTCAGAGTAGAGCAGTTGTATCCTTTCCCAGCTGATAAAATTAAACAAGTAGCGGATCGCTATCCGAATATTAAAGAATTTGCCTGGGTTCAGGAAGAGCCTGAAAATATGGGTTCATGGACATTCGCTGAACCGTATCTCCGCGATATCGCAGATGGCAAAGACGTATCCTATTACGGACGCATCAAGCGCGCAAGTCCGGCAGAAGGTGATGGAGAAGCGCATAAAGTTGAACAGGCGCGCATCATCGATCTAGCGTTGGGCAGATCTGAAGGTTAATTGAAGACGCACTTTGAAAAATGGCCTCCTCTGCTGATCCATGCGGAGTGAGGTTAGATCGTTAAAGCGTGATAAACTAAGGAGGAATTTTTTGTGGCAGAAATCAAAGTACCAGAATTAGCAGAATCAATTACAGAAGGAACAATCGCTCAGTGGCTGAAAAAGCCGGGCGATACGGTTGAAAAAGGTGAATTCATCGTTGAACTTGAAACTGATAAAGTGAACGTTGAAGTTATTTCCGAAGAAGCTGGAGTAGTTTCAGAATTGTTGGCTGAAGAAGGCGATACTGTTGAAGTTGGACAGGTAATTGCAATTGTTGGAGAAGGTTCTGGTTCAGGAGCCGGAGCATCGGCTGAACCGAAATCGGAAGCCGTTTCTGAAGAACCAGCAAAATCAGAAGCACCTGCAACTCAGGAAGCTGTAGAAAAAGCACCAGCTGCAGAAGAGCAATCTTCTTCCGAGCGCACGATTGCAAGTCCGGCAGCACGCAAACTTGCCCGTGAAAAAGGCATCGATTTAGCGGCGATTTCTCCGGTAGATCCAATGGGCCGCGTTCGCGTTCAAGACGTTGAAGCACATGGTTCTAAACCGGCAGCAAGTGCACCAGCTGCTAAAGCGGAAACTCCTAAAGCTGCTGCTCCATCTTCGGATGAAGAAAGTGGACGCGTGGTTCGTGAAAAAATGACAAGACGCCGTCAGACGATTGCGAAACGTTTGCTTGAAGTGAAACAATCAACGGCTATGCTTACGACATTCAACGAAATCGACATGACAAATGTGATGGAACTGCGCAGCCGCAAAAAAGATCAATTCCTTAAAAATAACGATGTGAAACTTGGGTTTATGTCTTTCTTCACAAAAGCGGTTACGGCAGCACTCAAAAAATATCCATACGTTAACGCTGAGCTTGACGGTACAGATGTACTGCTCAAAAAATTCTTTGATGTGGGAATTGCCGTTTCAACTGAAGAGGGTCTAGTTGTGCCAATCGTCCGTGATACGGACAAGAAGAACTTTGCTGAAATCGAAGCAAATATCGGCGAATTAGCTGCTAAAGCGCGTGATAAGAAACTATCGATTGCCGATATGACAGGCGGATCATTTACAATCACTAACGGTGGTGTATTCGGTTCTCTTCTATCGACACCTATTCTTAATGGTACACAGGTTGGTATTCTGGGAATGCACACAATCCAGAAGCGTCCAGTTGCTATTGGGGATGCGGTTGAAATCCGTCCGATGATGTATGTCGCTCTTTCTTATGACCACCGAGTAATCGACGGAAGCGATTCTGTAGGATTCCTTAAAATGGTTAAAGAAATGATTGAAAACCCTGAAGACTTGCTGCTTGAATCTTAATATTATTGATGAGTGGATGGTCCTGCGTTGCAGGACCATCTTTTTTTTGTCATGATAGAAGCAGCAGGGTAAAGGCGGTTGACTTAATGGATTTATCATTTTTTTTAGAACTCGTCAAAGAGTTCGGTTATTTTAGTATGTTCGTTTTTAATTGGGTGTTGTTGTTTGGAATGCCCATTCCGAATGAGGTGGCTGCAGCTTTTTCCGGTGTGCTTACCGAAATCAGCTATTTCAGGCCGCTCTATGCTTTCATATCTGCATACTTAGGGTTGATCTCGAGCAATACATTCGCCTATTTCATCGGGTTTATTTTTGGGCAGCGCCTAATTCTTCGATTGGAGCGGACTCGGTTAAGAAAACCTATCCAAAACTTCAATCAATATTTGAAAAAGAAGGGCAAATGGGCAATTGCGTTAAGTTTCTTTCTGCCTGGTGTCCGATGGGCCATGCCGTATGTGCTGGGTGCGAATCGCTTCCATTTCGGCACATATGCTTTGTACGCATATCCGGCCGGTATGATTTGGATGCTGATTTATTTCAATTTGGGCCGGACATTTCCTTACGCTTACCAATCCATCCTGAATCACCTTCAAGTTTATTTAATATCAGCATCGGTTATAATTGTTACACTCGCTGCGATTCACTTTTATATTAAAAATAAAAAAAAGCGTGTTTGATGGGAGTTTGAAATAAGGGGCGACTTTCCTTATACTTAGGTTAAAGAAAAGCAGAAAAGGATGATGAATGTGATTCATAACGAATGGCTCCAAAAGGAAACAATTAGAAAAGTTACTTGTACACATACAGATGCAGCTAAATTCCTGGTTTCAAATGTATTGACCGCTGGAAAAGAGTACGAAGTGAAAAATGAAACGGAAGAATTTATTTTTGTAGTGGATAATACTGGTAAAATAGGAGGCTTCTATAAAACTTATTTCAAATAAAAAATGGACCGATGCTAAAACATCGGTTTTTTCTATGGGAAGAAGGAGATTCAGTGAATATCATCAACGCAGAAATTGAGAAAAGAACTAGCAGAACCCACAATGATTACACCAAGCTGATCGGAGTGGGGGGATATATTGCCCCAGACGGTGACTTTTGGAACGACTTGATGGTAGCGGTGGTGCTGAGAAAGCCTTTGCTATTGAAAGGTCCTACCGGAGCCGGAAAAACAAAGCTCGCTGAAACAATATCTGCTACGTTCAAACAGCCAATGCAGAGCATCAATTGTTCGGTGGATCTGGATGCGGAATCGTTGCTGGGCTTTAAAACACTTGTACAGCGTGAAGGCCAAAGTGTCATTGAATTTGTGGAAGGTCCGGTTGTAAAAGCAATGAAAAAGGGCCATTTGCTGTATATCGATGAGATCAATATGGCGAAACCGGAAACCTTGCCCATCCTGCACAGCGTCCTGGATCACCGCAGAATGATGACAAATCCCTTCACTGGAGAAGTGATCCAAGCGCATGAGGATTTTGGGGTGATTGCAGCGATCAATGAAGGCTATATCGGGACAACTCCGATGAACGAGGCTTTAAAAAACCGTTTTGTGGCATTTCCGGTTCCATATTTGAATGGCAAACAGCTTGAAGAATTATGGAATCGTGAGTTTCCTGATGCTGATCCGGACTTGAAGAAGTTTATGCTCCACTTGGCTGCCGATTTGATGAAGCAAGTGAAGAACGGTTTGTTGGCGGAAGAAGCCGCCTCCATTCGCAGCTTGCTCGATGCAACTGCTTTATCGATGCATATGGATGTCAAACGAGCAGTGCGCTATGCGATAGCTGAAAAACTGGATGATGAAAGCGAACGTGTTCTTTTCATGGATTTGGCGGATACTTGGAAAAAGTAGGTGAAGGAATTGACGTCAGTCAACCGGTTTATACAGTTTAATAATGAAACGATTGATACAAGGATGCTTCTTGAAATGGAATTGCTTGCTTGCGCATTGGCGGACGCTCCTTATTTAAAAGTCACGACAAGAAAACTGATGGAGTTCCGTCCTGTTGAATCAGCTATTTCGATGAGTGTTTTTGGAAACATCGATCCCCGGAGGTCGAGCGTTTCGGTTACTTATCGGATATTTACTTGATGAGTGGAGGGTTTTGGAAAAACTTCAGCTTGAGTGAATGGCGCAGTTTAAAGCATGAAGAAACCGGCTTGCCCGCACTTAGTGAGCAATTATTGCTGTGTGCTGAAGAATTTCGTTTAAGCGATCTGGTCCAGTCACAGCGTCCCGGTACAGCTAAAGCTTTTGACGTGAGGGAGACGGTCTATTCCGAATTCCATGCCGGACAATTCCGCCAAAACCAGCAGAAAGGCTTTCTGGCGGATGCGTTTCTTAACGAAGCGTATCTGAAGTTGAGGGGGAAATCAGTCCAGGAAAGTCCTTTTACAGATGATCTCTTTTTAACATGGGCAAATGTATTCGATGCCAAGTCCACAAGAGATAGTGCGGTTGTCGTGGAAAAGCTGATGGCAAGGTTGGAATATTTGCTGGAAAAAGACCTGGTTCAAACTTATTATACGTTTGGGGAAGCAGTGGAAAAGGCTGAAGCTTTTTATTATCACGAAGGAATTGAAGCGGAACAGTCAAAAGGAGAAGAAGAGATTGAGACCATCGAAGAGTGGTTTCAGTCCTGGCATCGGGAAACCGAAACAGATGATACTGGAGCGATGGAGTTTGAGCTTGAGCGTGGAGAGTCTGGAATGGCAGATGGCGGCCGGGAAGAAGAGGGAAGTGGAGAAGTCGAACAGACCGCACAAGGCGATTCTGACGGCGACCATAAGGAAAGCGGGGAAGAAGAAGATCGGAAAATGCAAAAGAAACCGAAATCCGCTTCCGGAAAATATGGTTCAGCCAATGATCAAGTGATTTATCAAGAATCCCGCATCGTTGCGAAGCTCAATGCTACATCTGAAATTGAGGCAAATCGAATTCGTCAGTCTCCTTACGTACGGGCATTGCTTAAGGAACTGAAAAAGAGAATGACTCAAAAGCGGGAAAATATCCGCACCAACCTGGATGCAGGGCGATTGTCCAAAAATTTGATTCCGCTAGTAATAGATGAGCGGCCTAAACCGTTCTATCGCAAGAGCGCCCCTTCCAAAGATCTGGATGCTGTTTTTTGCCTGTTAATTGATGGTTCCGCTTCAATGATTGATAAAATTGACGAAACAAAGCAAGCAGTGCTGCTGTTTCATGATGTTTTACGCGCTTTGAATGTGCCTCATGAAATTGTCCTGTTTTATGAAGACGCTTATGAAGCAAGCGACGACGCACAGCCGAATTATTTTGAATGGATGCACAAATTCGAAGATGGCGTAAAAGATCATGCCCGTGAAATCTTTTCCCTCGAAGCACATGAAGACAACCGAGACGGCTTTGCGATTCGTTGGATGAGTGAGCGAATCCGAAGAAGAACAGAAAAGCATAAATTCATGCTGGTATTTTCTGATGGTGAGCCCTCTGCTTACAACTATGCTGAAAACGGTGTGATCGACACAGCAAATGCGGTTTCAGAAGCCAATAAACAAGGCATAGAGGTTTTACACCTCTTTCTAAGCGGAGAGGAAACCTCCGAGGAGCAAGCTGCATTTTACCGGATGATGTATGGCAATAAATCCGTCAGTGCCGATTCACTTGAACAATTTGCAGACCAGACGCTCAGGCTGTTAAAACGGACTTTGCATTTGGTCATACAGAGTTCGTAGAAACAGAGAAAAATCATTTCACAAATATAAAAGCGAAAGCCCGCGGGCTTTCGCTTTTTAACTATGGTATTTATTCTTTCCTTTGTCGGTCATCATGGATGGCCAATAGGCGCTGCTTTAAATCTTCTTCCATTTTACCGATTTCAATTTCAGCGGCTTTGCGTTTGCTTCGGCCTTCGGCTTGGATTTGAAGTGTTTCTTCAATTGTCTCTAGAAGATTTTCCTGCGTTTGTTTCAGGGTTTCGATTTCTACGATTCCGCGTTCATTTTCTCTCGCAGTCTCAATGGAATTGGTTTTTAACATCTCGGAATTTTTCAAAAGCAATTCGTTGGTGGTGGAAGTCACTTGTTTCTGAGCTTCTACCGCTTTCATTTGCCGGTTCAGGGTTAAAGCGATGGCGATTTGGTTTTTCCACAGTGGGATGGATGTCATGATCGATGATTGGATTTTTTCCGCAAGTGTTTGATTTGTCTGTTGGATCATCCGAATCTGCGGCGCGCTTTGAATGGTGATTTGACGCGACAATTGAAGATCATATAGCCGTTTTTCCAAACGATCAAGAAATTGTGACATATCGTTTACTTCCTGGTAAGCCATTTGGTCATTGGAAGCTTCAGCTTTTTTACGAAGAGCAGGGATGGTCTCATTTAAAATGTCGTCCCGCTTTAATTCGGCAGCTGCGATATACACATTCAAGGCTTGAAAGTATGTTTTGTTCTGTTCGTAAAGTTGCTCCAGCAATTGAACATCTTCCAGTAAACCTCGTTTTGAGTGATCCAGTTGGATGCCAATACGATCGACCTGTGTACTTAACTTTTGATATTTTGTCATGACTTCTTGTATGGAGTTTTTGGCTTTTGAAAACAACTTTCGCAATCCTGTGCGTTTTTCCTGAGAAAGTTCTTCCGGATTCAATTCCTGCAGCTTTTTCATCAGGTCATGAAGCACATCGCCCACTGGGCCGATATCATTCTTTTGAACGTGGTCCAGCATTTTATGAGAAAACTGGCTCAGCTGATTCTGCGCGTTGGCACCATATGTGATAATCGCTTCATAATCGCCTGCTGGGATCTGTTTTGAAAGTTCCCGGGCTTTCTGCTGCTCTTCTTTCGTTAACCGTTCCATCAAGCCTACAGGGCGTCCATCGGGCTTCTCAGCAACCGGCATTTCCTGCTGTGCTGTCTGGATCCCGAAGGGGGATTCCAATAAATCATCCAATTCATTTCTGTTCGGTTGATTTTGTGTCATTTTTAATATCTCCTTTGTCTTCTGATTGAGGCGCATTTAATAGCTTTTGATTGTTATTGGACTGATCGATGCTTAAGCGCGCATAATCAAGTTCCATGCGCAATTGCTCAACATCAGTTGCCAGGACCACTTTAAGGTCTTGTTCCATCACTTTGTTCATTTCAAGCAGCATCTCACGTGTTTCCTGCAGCGCAATCTTCAAATCACGGTCTTTCACGGGCTGGCCGATGAGCAGGGTATATTTTTCGGTCAGCTCAATGGCCGAATCCAGATGGGAATAGAAGAAGCGTTCCGCATAATAAAATTTGCGCGGATTATCCTGCACAATCGCGATAATTTTATTGGCGATCCGTGTCATTTCCATCAGCTGTTTAAAAGAAGCTATGGAGCGTACCCGATAGTAATGGCTCTGCAAAGTTTTCACTTTCGCTTTTGCGTCACGAACTTGATGATTGATGTTTTTATATTCGCTCCTCGTCATTCCAAGCTGCTTGGAAACGGAAGAGACTTGCACTTGTTTCATCGTGGAATTGCTGGCGATATATGTTCCAGCGGCTACTGCGCCAGAAGCAAGCAAACCGATTTCAGCACCCAAATAAAGCACAGGGAAAATGACAGTCATGAGAGGGAGGCTGACTGATTGCCGCCTTATAAAATTTTCGAACTCTTTCATGGAACAGACCTCCTTCGCTTGCTGCTACTCCATATTACGTTTGAAGAGCCTTTAAGTTTCAATCACTTATCTATACTCTATATTTTACGGGAAACACGTAACCAATACAAACTTATGGGATGAATAGAGAAGGGAATCGTAATACTGGACAGGTGAAAATAATTTTGTAAAAATGCTTAGTAGAGTGAAGCCATCCTGCGGACAGAGGTTGTGCAATGGGAGCCCCTCATGTCTTGGGCAAAAATCCCAAAAAATGTTTTTAGATTTGTTTGACTTTTGAGATATCTTTGATATACTAGAAAAAACGATATGTAATTTGAACCAGTAAAACTATTCACCTATTCCAAAAAGTGATCGGTTTTGGACGGTACTTTTTGGAATATGTGAATTTTTTAATTTATTCGCATATTAAAATTTTTTATAATCTCAGGAGGTAATTTGCATGCAAGAAGGTACAGTAAAATGGTTTAACTCAGAAAAAGGTTTTGGTTTTATCGAAGTTGAAGGCGGAGACGACGTGTTTGTTCATTTCTCAGCGATTCAAGGCGATGGCTTTAAAACGCTTGATGAAGGACAAAAAGTTGGATTTGAAGTAGAGGAAGGCAACCGCGGACCTCAAGCTACTAACGTATCTAAACTTTAATCTACAAAGAACTGCTCCTCAGGGATCAGTTCTTTTTTTGTTTATGGAGGTTGTCCGACGGGGTATAAATGAATGTACAACTGTTTGGACAGGAGGTTTTAAACATGGAAAGCAAAGAAGGCAAAGTGAAGTGGTTTGATAAAGATAAAGGTTATGGCACCATTGTTTCGAATGATGGAGAAGAATTTTTTGTGGAAAGCATTGAGATCAACATGGAAATTGCGGCATTGACTGAAGGTCAAAATGTCAAATTCACGATAGTTGAAGGAAATCCTGAACGTGAACGGGTTGCAACGAATGTTACCATGGTATTTTAAACGAAAAAACGGCCACTCCTCAAAAAGGGGATGGCCGTTTTTTTTTTACTAAAAATCAGTGCTGAGATAGTTAATTGAGACTTTTAAATTGCCGTTTACTTGCCGCAATTCATCTATAAGTGTTTTATCTTTTACGCCTTCTTTGTTTTGGACAATATAGACAAGTTGAATCATAGTGCCGAGACTTGTCGTTTCGATAGAACTTAAAGAATAGGATTTAAGGTGGCTGGAAAGAATGGAGTCAAACGTATTTTCATCATGCAGATTTTCAGGAACCGTTAGCGTCAACCGCTTTTTGGACGTTGCATTCTTTCCGAAGTCTATAAAATATAGGAACAGAATGATAATCGATAATGAGACCGTGAAAATAATGGCTAAGATATAATACCCTAAACCACTTGAGATCCCTGCGGCCATTCCGAAGAAAATAAATGCGATGTCTTTAGGATCGCTCATGGCACTTCGGAAGCGAATAATGGAGAAGGCGCCTACTAAGCCGAATGCGACTGCTACGTTATTGCCAATGACAATCATAACGACTGACACCGTAACACCCATGATGATAATTGTTTGTACAAAAGACTGGGAATATCGAACTCCGGTATGGGTTTTCTTATAAAGAAAAGCGATCATTGTAGTCAGGATAAAGCTTAGAAAGATTGCTGCGAACGCCTCAAGAACGGTGAGTCTGGACGTGACATCTGCTAGTAGTCGAATTTCATTCATAAACGTGCTGATAGAAGAGTTCATTTGGACACCATTTCCTTAGTCATTTGATTTAAAGTATCTTGTTTTTCTTCATTGAATAATTCGACACTTGTACAGAATTTTGAAACACTTTGCTTCGAGCATTCAAACTCACTTAAGAGTCTTGAAAGCCAAAAAGGAACTGCCTCTGAAACTTTCACCTCTAAAACAACCAGGTTGGGATCAACGAAATGAAATCCTTGGGGGCCGTTTTCAATTCGAAGATCTTGTTTTCTGCACATTAAGTTATAATCGAACGTTACCCGCAGATCGGATTCTTGGATACCTGAGAAGGCTTGTCGATCGTAACTGACAATGAGCTCCGGCTTTAAATGATAAAGTTGTTTAAAGTGGATGGCCTCTTTGAGAATTTGGGGATTTGACGCATGATATTGACTGAAGTCGATATCCTTCTCTGGTTTATCTATGATGTCATAGGCCTCATGTAGTGGGATGACGGTACGTCTTTTGTTAACAACGTTTTTGAATTTTTGCTTGATCTCAAAAAAGGAATTGCTGTTAAGTTCTGCTTGATCGTATATGCGCAGCCGCAACTTTTGGCGGAAACGTAACTTGTTCCGCGTTTCCAGATAGATTTTCGAGTCTTCGGAATCAAAGTACAGGCTAACAATATTATATTTGCCTTGATTGGTGCCATATGAGTCATATTTCATGTGCTCCATTAATTTATCCCGCAAACTCAGGTACTTTTCAAATGGGATCAAATATTTAATTTCATATCGTTTAAAGATTTCCTGTGCCATAAAATCACCGCTTTTTTTGATAATATGTTAATATAATGGGAGAATCGTAAGTATATTATTTTAAGTATACAAGTATATATACTCATATACAATTCGTTAACAAAATTAAAATAAAGAAATGAGAGGAATTATGAAGTTTATTGTGCCGGTACTTTTAATTGCATCGCTTGCATTTTTTTGGTCATTTATGTATTTTTTTGCAGAGGAACCCGCTTCAGTTGAGCCTGCTTTTGCGAACGCATTAGAAACTGAGTTGGGAATTACAGGCGGATTTATCGATGCGAATCAAGTAAAAGACATTACTGAACTTGATTTATCCAATTACCAATTGACAGATATCAGTGGTATTGAAAAATTCCACTCATTGGAGAGTTTGGATGTAAGCCACAACTTACTTACATCCGCAGAAGAAATAAGTACACTGAATAACCTTCGAATCGTCAATTTAAGTTTCAACCAAATTTCAGAATTGGATTTTTCCAGTACTGGACTAAAAGAACTGGATATTGAAGGGAATAAGGTGGCTGATCTTTCTTTTTTAGAGGATATGTCGCAATTAGAAAAATTGACTATACGGGACAATAAGATAGAAGAATTGAATCCTTTGAAAAGCGTTTCAGCTTTAACTCATTTGAATGCAAGAGGAAATCGCATCCAATCAATAGAGGCTATAGGTGAATTACATAATCTGCGAGATTTGAATTTAAGAAACAATCAGGTAGTTGACATCTCACCTTTGCAATCGTTGACAAGTCTAAATGAGCGTTTATATTTGTCTGGTAATGGCATTAAAGATTTTACAGCACTGAGTGAATCTTTCTCCACTATTTATGAAGTGGATTTTGATTTGTTGCTTCCTCCGCCGGAATTCACTTTAGAAGGTGGGGTTATTGAACTTGGTGCTGAACTTGCATTAACAAGCACCACTGAAGATGCCAACATTTATTATACAACGGATGGTTCCATGCCTTCTCCAGGCTCTCAGTTATATACCGGTCCAATCATGCTGAATGAGGAATTGCTGGAAGCTAATCCTGTTTTATCAAATTATCCTACATCAACTACACGAGTGCCGTTCAATTTTACACAGGAGACTGTGAAGGATGGAATTGTTATACGCGCAGTAGCTTTTAAGAATCGGGAAACAAGTGAAGCGATAACAAATACTTATTTTGTAAATGAAAGAACGGATTTTTCTTCGGAACTGCCAGTGATGGCAATTTCTACTGAAGAAGATTCATTCTTTGGTGAGAACGAAGGTATATATGTTCCCGGTATTTATGCTGGTACTTCAGAGGAAAGGTTAGAAGGAAACTACTTTCAACGGGGAGGGGACTGGGAACGAAAAGCTCATGTTGAATTCTTTTCAGAAGATGGCACGAGAGAATTTGCGCAAGACATTGGAATTCGAATTCATGGAGGGCTTAGCCGAGCTCTTCCACAAAAAAGTTTGCGACTTTATTCCAAAAGCGAATATGGTCAAAGCAGATTTTATTATCCATTCTTTGAAGGGAATCAGGAGATAGAATATAACAGGTTACTCCTTCGCAACTCAGGCAACGATTGGAACACGACCATGTTGAGGGACGGTTTTATTCAAACCTTAGTTGAAAATCGAGTTGTTGATACACAAGATTATCAGCCAGTCATCGTGATGCTAAATGGTGAGTATTGGGGAATCCATAACCTTAGAGAGAGATATGATTCTGGATATCTGGAAGTGAAGTATAATTTGAATGAGGAAGACATTGTGATATTAGAATCGGATACGGGTGGTGGTTCAGGTTTTGAAATTGACCACGGGCAGCTGGGGGATCTAAACCAGTACAATGAGCTGATTGATTTTGTCCAAACTCAGAACTTGGAAATGCAAGAACATATCGATCATGTTGAGACTCAAATGGATGTTGAGAATTATTTAAATTATATTGCATATCAAATTTTCATTGGAAATAAGGATAGTTTGACGAATAATACGTCCTTATGGCGAAAGAATGTCGATTACAATCCGGAAGCCCCTTATGGCCATGATGGCAGGTGGAGATGGCTGTTATTTGATACTGACTTTGGATTGGCCATGTATGGCGATTTAGAGGAAGTGATTAACGACAATACGCTCGAGTGGTTTCTGCGTGAACACCCTTCAACTGAGTTGTTTAGGGGATTAATGGCGAACGAAGAAACAAAAGAACAATTTATCAGCATTATGTCGGAGTTGATCTCAAACGAGTTCAGTTATTCCAACACATCTGCTGTGTTAGAAAAAACGGCAGGAGCCATTGAAAGAGAAATGCCGAGACATTTGGAACGATGGCAGACGTTGAATTCGTTAGAAAGTTGGAATAATGAAATTGCCAGGATTGAGCAGTTTTTGGAAAAACGTCCTGAAATTGTCCGCCGGCATTTAAGTGGAAATTTTGACCTTACGGCTACAGAATAAAAAGGATGGGTGCAGCTTCCTTGTAAAGGGAAGTTTCATTTTTCTTTCAAAAAGGTATAACTAAATTAACCAATTTCTTTAGGAGGCGAATCTATGTCAAGCACAGCAGTTCCAATTTCGCAAAAACAAAAGGACTTTTATCAGAACCTAAGGGGTTCTTTGCAGGATTTCCTGGACAGTAAATCAGCTTTTGCCAGCAAAGCTGCGAGTATCATCCTGTTGGCTCCCGATCTTTTTCATTTACTGATTAAGTCACTGTTGGATAATCGCATCGACGCAAGCAGTAAAAAAATGATCGCGATCGGCTTGCTGTATTTTATCTCGCCGGTCGATTTATTGCCGGCTTTCATCTTCGGGCCAGTCGGTTTGGTGGACAACGTGATTGTTGCAGCATTTGTGGTGAATACATTACTGAACAAATACCCGGAAGAAGTTATTAAAGACAATTGGGCAGGCGACCAGGACATTTTGGAAGTGATCCGGAATTTCGCCAGCATGGGACAAAACCTGATTTCAAAAGTTCCCGCTGGACCTCTCGTAAGCCGTTTAGTTAGAGAATAATCATTACCGTTAAAAAACCACATAAAAAGCCCGGATGATCCGATCATCCGGGCTTTTTATGATTAATTTGTAATGCCTTCTTTGTCTTTCCATTCCAAATACTCATCATAACTCAGTTGCTTGTCGAGAATCGTTCCATCTTCACGGATTTCAATCACACGGTTAGCAACTGTCTGGATAAACTGATGGTCATGGGAAGTGAAGACCATGGCACCTTTGAATGCGATCATGCCATTGTTCAGTGCCTGGATGGATTCCAGATCCAAGTGGTTGGTCGGCTCGTCCAGCAGTAATACATTGGCATGTGACAGCATCATTTTAGAAAGCATGCAGCGCACTTTTTCCCCACCGGATAAAACGGAAGGTTTCTTTTTCACTTCTTCACCGGAAAACAGCATTCTGCCGAGGAAACCGCGAAGGAAAGTTTCGCTTTCGTCATCTGGTGAATATTGGCGCAGCCAATCCACAAGCGACAATTCGCTGCCTTCGAAATAGATCGTGTTGTCGATCGGCAAGTAGGCGCGGGAAGTGGTGACTCCCCAACGGGCATAGCCTGCTGCCGGCTCGTCTTCTTCAGCCAGGATGCGCAGCAAAGCGGACTTAGCCAACGGATCGCCAATCAGAACAATTTTATCATCTTTGTTCATGTTGAAGCTGACACCGTTCAATAAGGTATTGCCATCCACTGTCTGGTTGACGTCCTTCACCGTCAGCACATCATTGCCGATTTCGCGGCCGACTGTAAAGTTAACGAACGGATATTTGCGTGAAGAAGGGCGGATGTCATCCAATTCGATCTTATCAAGCATTTTCTTCCGTGATGTGGCTTGCTTGGATTTGGATGCATTGGCAGAGAAGCGCGTAATAAACGCCTGGAGCTCTTTGATTTTCTCTTCCTTTTTGGCGTTTTGGTCACCAGCTAAACGAGTAGCCAATTGACTTGATTCATACCAGAAATCATAGTTCCCTACATAAAGTTGAATTTTTCCGAAATCCAAATCGGCAATATGCGTACAGACCTTGTTCAGGAAGTGACGGTCATGCGATACGACGATAACGGTGTTGTCGAAGTTGATCAAAAACTCTTCAAGCCATTGAATGGCTTTCAAGTCCAGATGGTTAGTAGGTTCATCGAGAAGCAATACATCCGGTTTGCCGAACAAAGCTTGTGCCAAAAGTACTTTCACTTTGTCAGAGCCGGATAGTTCAGCCATCTTCTTGTCATGAAGGGCATCTGAAATACCGAGTCCCTGCAAAAGGATTGCGGCTTCTGATTCAGCTTCCCAACCATTCAATTCAGCAAATTCGCCTTCAAGTTCAGCGGCGCGCATGCCATCTTCATCCGAAAAATCTTCTTTCATATAAATCGCGTTTTTCTCGGACATGACTTCATACAGTTTTTTATGTCCCATCATGACTGTTTCCAGGACTGGATGCTCTTCGTATTCAAAATGGTTCTGTTTCAATACGGCCAAACGTTCACCTGAACCCATATATACGTTGCCGGACTGTGCATCAAGGTCACCGGACAGAATTTTGATGAATGTTGACTTTCCGGCGCCGTTTGCACCGATCAGTCCGTAGCAATTTCCAGGGTTGAATTGTATATTCACATCTTCGAAAAGTTTACGGTCACCAAAGCGAAGACTTACATCATTTACAGCTATCATTTATACGTACCTCCTAAATTTCACAATAAGAACAGTATACCATGAAACTGCCGAAAATCGGTAGGATTCGACTGCAGTGAAGAGCTGCTTATATGAATTTCCACGTATTTCCGATAAACTGAACTTTAGAGCTTACAGCTCTCTATATTTTCTTTGTTTATAAGCTTCCAATAATCCGAGATCTTTGTTCAGTAAATATTCCATTTTTACGTAATCCCTCCGGTTGGGAATGTGTTCCGGCGTCAATCCCTTCATCGAGAAAATGAAGTAATACCCGCCTATCTGGCGGAACAGAACAACAACGTGCGGGAAGTCGTCGTAGATTGCTTTAATGTTATAGCGCTTCGCGTAGCTCCACTGAATCAGCTTCATCTGAATACCGCCTTTCACAAGTCTATTCTAATAAAATTTTGCGGGGAACACAAGTTTGTATAACTTGTTTTGAAGGAGGCGATGTTTTGGCAGTGAACTCACATAAAGTTAAGCTTATTTTCGTCATGCTGGCGATTCTGTTGGTCTCCATAAATCTGCGGCCGGCGATTTCCTCAATCGGTCCTGTTCTGGACAGCATCAGAATCGATTTGGACCTGACAAACAGCGAAGTAAGCTTATTGACGGCTGTGCCTGTTTTTTGCATGGGGCTGTTTGCGCCCTTCGCTGTGACTTTTAATAAAATGTTTGGCATAAGAAATTCGATTGTGATTTTGCTGATGATTATCGGGGTGTTCACCTTTTTTCGTGGTCTATATCCGAGCTATCCGGTACTGTTGATCAGTTCGTTTTTGATCGGCTTGGCGATTGCCATCATCAGTCCATTGCTATCCGCCTTGATTAAACGCGACTTTCCACGTCGTACAGTTCCGTTAATCGGACTGTTTTCATTTGGCATGGGACTTGGAGCGGCTCTGACTGCCGGTCTTACCGGAGTGTTCTATACATATTTCAGTTGGCCTTGGGCATTGGGAATCTGGGGGTTGCTGGCTGTAGCTGCTTTAGTTGCCTGGCTTATCATCATTCCACCGAAAGAAGAAGAACCGAATTTGAGATTGCCGGGAGAAGCTTCCGTTTCTCCTTGGAAGAATCCTCTCGCGTGGTATATGCTGCTGTTTTTCGCTTTCCAGTCCGCATTCTTTTTTTCGTTGATCACGTGGCTGGCGCCGATTGCGATCGATCGCGGCATGAGCGTTTTGGAAGCGGGAGCTGTTTTGACGGTGATGACCGTAGTCCAGATTTTCGGAAACATTTTGTTTCCCATTTTGCTGAGTAAATATCCGAACCGGTTGATGTGGATATTGATCGTATCCGGGTTTGGGGCACTGGGAATCCTGTTTTTAATGGCAGGTGGAACGGCTTTGATCTGGCTGGCTTCCATTTGTCTGGGAATCACGCTCGGAGGGTTGTTCCCGATCGCTCTCTTGATGCCGCTTGATGCAACAGACTCACCCGAAGATACCAACAGCTGGACCGCGATGATCCAATCCGGGGGCTATATCATTTCAGGATCTACACCGTTTTTGATAGGTGTTCTGTATGATCGATTCGAAAGCCATAATATAACGCTGGCAATGTTCTTGATCTTCATCGCGTTAATTACCATTTTTGCTGTAATGATCAGTAAACAACAGAAGGTGTTAAGATAAAAAGCCTGTCACTCGAGGGAGTGACAGGCTTTTTTATTGATAGTGTTTAAAATTTAGCTACCGGCTCTTTTTCCCAGACTTCTTCAAGAAATTCGTCGCGGCCGGATTTTGCCCGATCCTGCGCGTAGTCGAGGGGGTTCTTCCGGTAGTAATCCTGATGATAATCTTCAGCTGGATAAAATGGGGTTGCATCAAGGATTTCAGTGATAATCGGCTCCTTGAAGATGCCGCTTTGATCAAGTTTCTGCTTTGAAGCTTCCGCAGCTTGCCGCTGTTGTTCGCTGTGGACATAAATTGCCGGCTTGTATTGAATGCCGCGGTCCTGGAACTGGCCGCCATTGTCTGTTGGGTCAATCTGCTGCCAAAAGATTTCCAGCAGTTTCTCGTAAGAGAACAGGGTAGGCTGATATGTAATTTCCACCGCTTCTGTATGGCCGGTTGTCCCGGATTTTACTTGTTTATATGTCGGGTTTTCAATATGTCCGCCAGTATAACCGGAAACGACTTTTTCAATGCCTTCATACTGGTCAAAGGGTTTAACCATGCACCAAAAGCAGCCTCCTGCAAAGGTCGCTATTTCTGTCATGTAAACCGACTCCTTTCTAATGCATTAGAAGGATTTTATCATTCAAACCATTCTTCGACAATTAAAATGTTCTATAATGGATGAGAAACCTAATATAGGGGTTACGCGTCATATGTCGTGTATGAAAAGAAAGGGACGTGTACTTAATGGAAGAAGAACAAGAATTCAGAAGTGGGCGCCGAAAAAAGAGGAAATTCCGTTTCGGAAGACTTTTCTTCTTATTGATGCTTCCGCTTATTGCGATAGGAATATTTGCTTTCATCCAATTCTACAACGGTTATGCTCAGGCTGAAGATACAGAACAGGAATCAGTGAACTTTTCGGGAGATTCATCCAACAGCGATTTTGAAAATACGCTCATACTCGGTGTGGATGCCAGGGGAGAAGAGCAGTCTCGGACAGATACGATGATGCTCGTCTCCCACAACAAGGAGACAAATGAGATCAAGGTGACTTCTTTTATGCGGGATATTTACGCCCAAATTCCAGGGTATCAGCCTTATAAACTGAACACCGCCTATTACTTGGGTGGAGCCGACCTTTTGGCTGACACGCTGCGCGATATGTTTGGCTTGGAAATCCATCATTATGCCTTGCTGGATTTTAAAAGCTTTGAAGCACTCGTTGATATAGTTGCACCAAACGGCGTGGAAATAAACGTGGAAAAAGAGATGTCCAAGGATATCGGTGTTACATTGACACCTGGTTTGCAACAGTTGAACGGCCAGGAACTGCTGGGCTATGCCAGATTCCGTGCGGATTCTGAAGGGGACTTTGGAAGGGTAAGACGCCAACAGGAAGTGATTGGCGCACTAAAAGAGGAATTGATCAGCATCTCGGCAATTCCGAAATACCCGAGGCTTGCCGGAGCTGCCCAAGGGCATATTCAAACTGATATTTCCATGCTAAAACAAATTGAGCTGGCGGCAAGGCTCGCTGTCGGAGGCGGAGGGGAAGTCGAACGCCTGACGATCCCGGTGGACAACAGCTACCGCTTTAATTCATACCCCCATGCAGGTTCGGTTATCGAACTGGATCTTGAGGCAAATAAACGTGCATTGAGTGAATTCCTATCCCAACCTTTGGAATAAATGATATCATAGGGGCATAGGAATAATTAATAGCTGGGGGTTACCACAATGAAATTTAAAGACTTCTTATCCACAATCGGTCTGGGATCAATGAAAATTGAAACTGTGATTGAAAGACCGCATTTAAACGAAGGCGAAACATTGAACGGTACGATATACGTGGAAGGCGACTCCGTTGATCATGAAATCGATTATATCGAACTGAGGGTTATCAAAATGGTGGAAGATTATCGGGAAGACAGTGATTTCGATTATATCGAGGACACGATAGCGAAAACTTCCATTGAATTGATCGGTTCGGTCAAATCAAAAGAAAGCCGCATGTTCAACTTTGAAATTGTACCAGATGAACGTTGGCAAGTAACAACACCCAAAACGAAACTGGTCCTTCGAACGATTCTTCACGTGAAAAACGGTAGAAATGCGAAAGACGAAGATGAAATAACGTATGGCACATATGAATAAATAAGAAAGCCAGCCTTTTCAACGCGAAAGGCTGGCTTTCTTTGCATAAAACTTATTATCTCGAATAAGAAATTGAATCTCCAAAAGCGACCAAGTTTCTTCATGATAAGTAAAGCGCTATTACATTTGAAAATAAGAGGTGGGACTCTAAAGGCTATGTGCATCAAGAAACTGAAACCCAGTTTAATGGATTCCAGCTTTTAGATGGGTTCGATCTAGGCTTCAGACCGAACTGATGTTACGTCTATTGCAATCCGAGTGCTGACAAACCAAGTTGCGCCAGAACAATTTGCCCCTCAATCGTCGGGTGAATGTCATTGACGATGACATATTGTGCCTGATTGTTTCCAAATGCACTATAGGCATCTGCCACGACAACACCAGGATAAACTCCGGCAATAGCCGAGAAATTGAAATTGATCTGTGGAAGAATGTTGGCTGCGACGAAATGTAATGGATCATTAACCTGGAATGGATTATACACGTTGTACATGACAATCGGCGCATCTGTCAATGAACGGATCTCTTGGATGATGGCACTGATATTGACGAAAATTTTGCTGCTGCTCAATTTGGATTGAAGGATCTGTTGAAAGAGTACCGGGTCGCCTCCACTTTCAATCTGTGCGTCTCTAAGAATTGCCAGCAGGTCATTATTGCCGATTGTGAGTACAATATAATCCGACTGCTTTACTGCTTGACGGTATTTTTGTTCAGTCCGCAGCGCCTCAAGCAATTGAGTCGTTTGCCAGCCGGGCACACCTAAATTGCGGACTCTGAGATCTGCCGAATCACCAATTACAAAAGGGTAAGCTGTTCTGGCTGGATTCTGATTTGTTTTGCCAAGATTATAGCCGAATGGAATCGAATCTCCAAGTGCAACCAACGATTCTTTCGCTTGGTCACTCTTTGCAAAAGCTGTCGGGGAGAACAAGGACATCACCAGAAACAGAGCGACAACTACTTTGATAAAACTTTTCACATGAACACTTCCTTTCCATAGTTAATGAAATTATATCTCAAGTTATTTGAATTGTCTGTAAAATTTAAATAATTCTTTATCAATTAATAGAGACTGGAGTTTTGAAGAGATTACCGCGGGTAAAGTACTCATATATGAGAAAACAGCAAAAACTTATCTGGAGGTGAACAGAATGGCTGAAATGAATGACAAACTATTGGGGATTTTTGAGCTCCAGTCCCAAGCGTTCATTAAAATCCAGGAACTGAAAGAAGACGGGTTTATGGAAGAAGACATGCAAATCTTCGCGAAAGATCGAAATACGATCGACGTGTTATTGGAAAAGACAGAAGTCAACTATTCCACAAGTGAAAATGGTGACTGGAAAGGAGACTTTCAATCGGTATTTTCCAGTGACGATACGAGCAGAGGGGCTTACACGGATATTGGCGAAACACATAATGGGACTACAGACTATAACCAGCATATTGAAGAAGGCAAAGTGATTTTATACGTGGACAGCAACAGAAACAGGTCGACCGGATATCAAAATCAGCAAAGAACCAGCAGTGGAGCAACTGAGAAAGATTCCGAAGAAAGCATCCGGCTTCATGAAGAGCGATTGAATGTAGAGAAAGATCGGGTTCAAACCGGAGAAGTGAAAATTGGTAAACATTTGGTCGAAGAGGAGAAAAAGATGGATGTCCCGATAGAACGGGAAGAGGTATATATTGAACGAAGACCGGTAAACGAAGAAGTGAGCAGTGACAAGGAGCGTGCCGAAGCAGCGGCAGATAAAAACATTCATATTCCTGTCAGCAAAGAGCGGGTGAACGTTTCCAAAGAAGAAATTGTCACAGAAGAGTTGGTCGTCGGCAAGAAAAAAATTAAAGACACTGAACAGATAAGCGAAACCGTTCGCAAAGAAAAAGCACATATAGAGGAATCCTCGAGTAAAAAAGACACAAACAGGTTTAAAGACAAATAGGAATTACAACATGCCGTGAATCCGTTTCACGGCTTTTCTGATGGGGATTTCAGGTCAAGTCATCAAAAGGGGGTAGGTTATTAATTAGGTGAGAGGATGCCAAGATGGCAGGAAATAAGCGGTGGAAAATCGAATTATATTATTGTGAGACGATTGAAGAAAGGGGTCTTCCATGTTTCCTTTAAAATCTTCATTTAACTATATTTTCACTGCTAAAGACATTGCAGAGCCCATTGTTTCCGCAAGCCAAGGGGATACGGAATTGATGGAGAAATATTTCAAAAAATTGAATTTTGATGTGATCGGCTACAGGGAAGAAGGGCGAGTTATCGGCTACCTGGAAAAAGAGCGAGTCCATGATCATTCGAACTTGCGTGCATCCATGAAGAAATTCGAATTGGGCGACTTGATCACTCCGAACACAGATATAAGGGAGTGTCTCAAATTATTAAAAGAGAAAAAACGACTATTTGTTATTGACAGATCTGAGATCGATGCAATCATAACGCTTTCAGACAGACAGAAACCGGCAGTCAGAATGCTTTTTTTTGGTGTTGTGACAATTTTTGAGAGCCAATTAGCCAACCTAATCAAGATCCTTTATCCTAATGACCAGTGGGCAGGCTTGCTGAAAGAAGAAAGGCTGAAAAGTGCCTTGTTAATCAATGCAAACCTGGAAAAACGCAATCAGGATATTGATTTGATCAACTGCACACAGCTTTGTGATAAAACGGCCATAATTGAAACGGATGAAGATTTGATAGCGGAAATCGTAGGCTTAAGCAAAAACAAGGCCAATTATTTCTTCTATCAAACGAACAACCTCCGCGATGATCTGGCACACGCTTTATCGTTGGATATATGGTTTGATCAGAAAGATGTAATGGAGTTAGTCGACCGGTTAATCAATGTCACGGAAAGAATGGAGGAAAAAATTAACGACTTGAGTTAATAGATAAAATGACGGCATGTTTTGTAAGCCCTCCAATGTCTAATTTTGTCGAATAATCAAAAAACAATTTATTTTATGAGTAATTAGTGGTGTAATAACATTATAGGGCCGGTGAAAAACATTTTTGATTTTGGATAGGTGGGAGGTTTGAATTAAGTTAACATAATATAGTTATTTTTCAGTTCCCTATAAGAAGTTGTTGTATCTGTACCATCAAATCCCAGCGCTTGAATTTCCGGAGGGTGAAGAAAATGAAGCCGTCAATAAACTATTTCTTTACACGATCCAAAGACATTCACCAAGAACAAAACTCCATTTTTATCACTTTGTTTGTCAGGTTGACGAAAGAGTATGTGGAGGCCGGGTTTAATACGAATTATAATAAAATTGAATCACTCTGGGTTGAAATCGAAGAACTTGAAATGATGCAGGCGGACAAAAGACTTCAAGCCTTACCGAACGGGGTCCATAGGTATGCTGTATCCAAAGAAGTGTTTGATAGCCTTATTTATGTGACGGAAACATGTCCCAAAGAACTATATTACTTGACTCCTATTTATAAATTGAACAACTTCAGAAAGTTCGATGAAACCATTTCTCAATAACTGAAACCAATATGAAAGTTAAACCAGGTATTTCCCACGGGAAATACCTGGTTTTTGTATAATAAAAATAAAACTCTGAGAAGTTATTAAGTTATCCACATTTCAGAAAAGTTATTCAGTTCAGATTAATACAGTTGTATTAATAAGGGTTAATAATCAGCGTTGAGGTAATACAGTTGTATTAAATAAAGCCTTCAGTTATTAAGGGAATCTGATAAAATGATACTATGACGAATCCAACTGAACTAAACAAGAAAAAACAGTTAATCGCAGAAGCTGCATGGAAAATGATTTTAGTGCATGGCATAGAAGGTGCATCTGTCAGGAATATTTCAAATGAGGCCAGAATTTCACTCGGTTCTCTGCGTTATTATTTCTCAACGCAGGATGAATTACTGAACTACTCAGAAGAACTTGCCTACACCCGCATTTCTGAAAAGATCGATGCCAAAATGAACGAAAATTTACCCCCCAAGGAAAAAATACTGGGAAGTATTTTGGAACTCCTGCCGGACAGACGGGGTTTATCTGTGGAGTCGGAAGTTCGAATGGCCTTTGTGATCAAACGGAGAATGAGTTCTTCACCAACCAATGAAAAAAGAAAGGAAACCCAGTTGTTAATGAAAACGATCTTTTCTCAACTCGCGTTGTTGAATTTACTGCGAAAAGATTTATCGGTTAGCATGGAAGTGGAAAGGCTCCATTCGTTCATCGAGGGACTGTCATTGAGGGATGACTCTGCAGCTGATGTTACGAACAAAGCGCTTCTTCTGTATCATTTAAATTCTATTTGTGTTGAAGATTTCGAGTGAAGCCACAAGCATGAAACAGACAATCCGCCAGTATTTCCGGATAATTCAGAAATATCATATAAATCAATTATTTAATGGTTTATACTTTGAGTTCATCCACATTATCTTTGAAAGGAGTGCAGTCTTTTAAATGACAGAATCGATCACTGAATTTATGGTTCGGATAGGCCCTTATCTAACTGAACAGCGGCGCAAATTCCATCAATATCCCGAACTTGGCTTTACCGAATACGTTACGACTTACAGGATTTCAAAGGAACTGCAGAAACGGGGTTTTGATCTCAGTTTTGGTCGGGACATCCAAGTAAGTGAAGAGCGCATGGGATTGCCGGCAATTCAAGAGCTGGCGGAAAATGAGGCCAGGGCGTTGAAGTGGGGTGTGCCGGAGGAACTGATGGACAAAATGAAAGGCGGACACACGGGGCTTGTGGCAGTCCTGGATACAGGAAAGAGAGGGCCGCATTTTGCATTTCGATTTGATATCGATGCATTGCCGATTGTCGAAGAGAAAGACGAGGCTCACTTGCCGAGCAAAGAGCATTTCAGATCCACAAGGGAAGGTGTAATGCATGCCTGCGGCCATGATGGCCATACCGCCATCGGTCTCGGTGTTGCTGATTACCTATCTGAGAAAAGGGGGGAGTTGAAAGGTAAATTCACACTCATTTTTCAACCTGCTGAAGAAGGTGGCCGAGGGGCTAAAGCAATTGTCCAAAAAGGATGGCTGGATGATGTAGATTTCTTTTTGAGTGGCCACTTAGGGTTGCACGATTTTCCAGCGGGAGTCGTTTCTTCCGCATCAACAAACTTTCTGGCAAGCTCGAAGTTCAATATCGAATTCAAGGGCAAATCCGCCCATTCCGGTTTGGAGCCGAACGAAGGGAAAAATGCGTTGTTGGCTGCAGCTTCTGCCACAGTCCACTTAAACACCATTCCGCGCCATAAAGACGGAGCCACACGTATTAACGTGGGCAAGTTACAGGGTGGCAGCGGTCGCAATATCATTGCGGATTACGCATATATGGAGCTGGAGACCAGGGGTGCCAGTAACGAGTTGGACGCGTATATGCAGGGACATGCCAGAAGAATCCTGCAGGCAAGCGCGGACCTGCACGATGTGAAATTCACAATTGCAGAAGTCGGACAGGCGATAAGTGCCGAATGCGATTCTGATTGGTACGATATCGTCGATGAAGCGTGTCGGAACAGTGAGGTAATATCAGAAATTAAGAAAGAACTCCCGCTTGGCGCTTCTGAAGATGTCACATATATGATGGAGCGGGTTCAGTCAAAAGGCGGAAAAGCGACGTTCATGATATTCGCCAGCCCTTTGCCGGCCGGACATCATCATCCTTTGTTTGACTTCGAGGAAGGAGCCATGCTCGCAGGCGTGGAAGCGATGATCCGCTCTGTTGAATATTTATTGAAGAAACAAGTTGATTGAATTGAATTCACATCCATAACCCAACCACAAAAGGAGTGAGATGATGACGTCAAAACCTGAAAAAAATGATTCTAAAGGTTTCTTGAATTTGATCGAAAAATGGGGGAATAAACTACCTGATCCCTTTTTTATCTTCATTTATTTGGCATTATTCGTAGTTTTGCTTTCATGGTTCGTCAGTTCGCTGGGCGCTTCTGTCGTTCATCCTGGCACTGGAGAAGAAGTGGCCATTTTAAGCATTGTATCCGGCGAAGGGATCCGTTATATCCTGGACAATACGATTACTAACTTTACAGGCTTTGCACCTTTAGGCTTGGTTTTGGTGTTGATGCTCGGAATCGGGTTGGCAGAACGAGTGGGGCTGATGGAAACTGCCATTAAAAAGTCCATTCTGAATGCGCCTCGTTCTTTGATCACTTATGCAGTAATTTTTACTGGGATTATGGGGAACTTGGCATCCGATGCCGCTTTCATTTTGGTTCCTCCCTTGGCTGCGATGGTGTTTGCGACAATCGGCCGACATCCCTTGGCAGGTTTAGCTGCCGGTTTTGCAGGAACCGGGGCCGGATTTACGGCGAATATCCTGATTGCCGGAACCGATGCTTTGTTATCGGGTATTTCTACGGAAGCAGCTCGGGCAATCGATGACACTTTTGTTGTGACACCGGTAGACAACTGGTATTTCATGATTGCTTCAGTGTTTGTTTTGGCCATTGCGGGCGGACTTATAACTGAAAAGTTAATCGAGCCGCGCCTTGGCACTTATAAAGGCAAAGTGGAAAATACATTTGATCCAGTAAGTACTACTGAGTCAAAAGGGCTGCGAAATGCAGTCATCGCTGGCTTAGTCTATCTCGGTATGATCGGCCTTCTGTTATTTTGGCCGGACTCCCCGATCCGCAATGAAGACGGCGGCATCATCCCTTCTCCATTCTTATCCGGTATTGTTCCAATTATCTTGCTTTTCTTCATAACTGTTGCTGTAGCTTATGGTGTGACTGTCGGCAAGATTAAAGAGTCGAAGGATGTTCCGGTCTATATGGCAGATGCCATCAAAGACATGTCTGGTTACATTGTTTTGATTTTTGCAGCTGCCCAGTTCATCAACTATTTCAACTGGAGCAACCTGGGAATTTGGGTTGCGGTGAACAGCGCTGAATTTCTTACAACAATCAACTTGACAGGGTTGCCAGTCATTGTTGGATTCAGTGTGCTGGCGGCTTTGCTGAATATGCTTATCTTCAGTGGTTCGGCCCAATGGGCATTAATGGCGCCGATTTTCATCCCGATGTTCATGTTGCTGGACTACCATCCAGCATTCGTTCAATTGGCTTTCCGGATTGCTGATTCATCAACAAACATCATCACCCCGTTAAATCCATACATCTTGATTGTGCTCGCATTTATGCGAGAGTATGACAAAAAAGCGGGATTGGGAACGCTGATTTCACTGATGCTTCCGTACAGCCTGATATTTTTCGGTATTTGGCTGATTATGATCATCATCTTTGCGCTGACCGGTTTGCCTATCGGGCCAGGAATCGGCGTCAATCTATAATAATGAAGCTTGTCTCTGCAATTGAGGCAAGCTTTTTTTATTTAAAGTTCTTTTCCGTTCAGAGAGTTATTCTCCTCCTAGAAAGGGTAATATAGCCATAAGATTTACTTTTAATCCTGTCAGATTCAATATGTACCTCTTGGCTCACATAAAAAACGACTAAACCATACATAGTTCCTAGTAAAACAAAAAAACGTCCGAAAATAGGTTGGAAAATTATATAATGAATTTGATTTATCTAATAACCTCTTGACTAAATATCCGAAAAATCAGATAATAGTATAAATTTACCTTTTGAATTTAAAGCCAAACAGAGAGATTGAAATCATTTCAAGTATTATGATGGCCTTTTCTTTCATTGTGTTTTTATGGAACAAGTAGGAGACTGAAATTCTGTTTAGAATCAGATTTCCATTTAATGAATAAAGATGATTCTCGAAGAAATGGGCTGAGAACATGAATAGTCAATCAGAAAAGAAAAAGGAAAAACCCATAGCAAAAAAAAGTTGGACGATTTTATTCCTTTCGTTTGTTCTGGTGATGCTCGGCAATTTAGCGGGCTGTAGTGAAGTTTTTTCAACTGAAGCGGCTGAAGAAAACTTGTCGTCCGAGTCTATTGACTTCAGTGAAAGAATTGAAACCTTAGAGATTGTATCCGGAGAGTTTGCTGCAGAATTGGAAGAAGGCAGTGGGACGTTGCTTGAAAGGGGAATCGAAGCCACTTATACCATTTACACGGACCTGGAGCAAGGATCAGGTGTTTTGTTCAATTCGCAAGGGGATATATTGACCAGTGCACATGTTGTGGAAGATGCTTCTTATATAGTAGTTAAAAACAGTGATGGAGAAGAATTCAATGCTTTGTTAACGGGCATTTCCGAAACGACGGATGTAGCGCTTGTTCGTGTTCCGGATCTGCAGGGAAGTGAACCTTTGGAGGTTGCGAGTGAGGAGTCGACTCCGGGTACTGCTGTTTATGCAATCGGCAGCCCGGAAAATCTCGGGAATACGGTTACAGAGGGACTGATTACGAGTACGGGGCATAGTTTTTTGGATGAATATGACTATATCGGATTGTATGAAACCGATGCAGGCATTGGCCATGGTTCCAGTGGAGGGCCCTTGATCGATGCCGAAACAGGAAGGCTGCTCGCCATCAACACGCTTATGTTGGATGATGGCTCTGGCATCGGCTATGCGATTCCGGTTTATACAGTTCTGGATATGTTGAATGAATGGGCGGCGGAACCGATTAAGCATGAAGATTCACAAGTGGTCCTACACGGTGCTACTGATGCATATTTTTCGGAAGAGTTGTTGATTGAATTCATCCATGCTTTCTATGAAATCCTTCCTTATTCGTTGAATGATCCGGATATTGGTTATCATAATTATTACCTTTTGTCTGGCAGCTCTGCTGAAGCGGAGGGAAATCGATTGATCACCGAAAATGCCGATGATAAAAAAGTTTATTCAGAAACTGAAGTGACAATTGAATCAGTGCAAATTGGAGAAGAAGAAGCGGAAGTCGAAGCAAATGCTGTTCTGCATTATATGGGCTTACAAGGCCTGGATTCGTCGGTTTTAACTCATTCGGCAACTTTTACCATTGTCATTGATGAATATGGAGACTATCAAATCACCGATATGGAATAAATCGAAAAAAGCACCGCCGGCAACTTGCCGGCGGTGCTTTGAAATTGTGCTTTAGTTAAAGCGTTTGAAGCTGTGGAATTTTGGTCCCCAGTAGGAGTTGTTTAAAGAAACGACTTCAGCGCGTGCTCCACCGGAGTGAACAAATTGGTTGTTTCCGATGTAGATGCCAACGTGAGAAATCCCAGGGCGGTATGTGTTCGCAAAGAAGACCAGATCTCCAGCGCGTGGCGAACTTACAGTTGTAGATTCCGCAAACTGAGTCAATGTAGTGCGGGAGACGTTTTTGCCTGACTTGCCAAATACATATTGGATAAATCCGCTGCAATCAAACCCTGCAGTTGTAGTTCCGCCAAAACGGTAAGGAGTTCCGACTAGAGAAAGTCCGGTTGAAACGACAGAAGATGTGGAAACGCTGCTGGATGCTTGAGTAACCGATCCGCCAGAAGAAGTTAACAGGACTCCGGAAATCCAGCCTGTCGTTCCATTGACGCTAACGCGGTACCATGTTGCATTGCCGACTTTCTTTTTGTGTGTAGCTTTTACCGTAGCTCCCTTAGAAGCGACAGTTACGATTTTATTACCGACCCCAGCGTCTACGCGGACGTTTGAAGCGACTGTAGTTCTGAATGTTCCGGAAGCTGCAGATGCATTTGAAGTTGAAACTTGTTCAACAGCAGCTTGCTCAGAAACTGTTTCGATATTTGTGTCATTGCTGACTTGTGTGTTTGCTTGCACGTCCATTGCAGTATTTGCGAAAAGCATCGAAGTTGCTGCGAATAATGTAAAAACCAATTTTCTCATTTTTTTTATTTCCCCTAACATTTGTTTTAATATTTGTTATTTAAGTATATGTTTTATTAATATTTTGTCCTGTTGCTAACTATAGGGGGATAATCGATTACATTCAACGACAAACATATATCAGTTATATTACAAATGTATAACATATGATTAGAATCGCTCTGTACTGGGTATTAAACCTTTGATAAATGATAGTAATTATAAAGTATTTGATAGATATTAGAGGGAATTAGAGTAATTGAACTATTTTTTGATTATTTAGATACTAGTTTATAATGAATCTAATTAATAATCCGGCAAATACGTGTAATGTTATATTAAGTTTATACAATTTTCGCGCTTTTTAGATTTATGATTAGTGAAATCATTATTCCTTATTTAGAAAGCAGGAAAATGAAATCTCAATATTCCTACTTCAATATAATATGGAACTATATTTAAGCATAATAAAGCCCAGTCCGGAGAATGGACTGGGCTTTATTATTAACGAAGTACGCCATGCGGTAATATGGCATGTGCACCCTTCACTCCGTTCACAACTTGGGTGATGCGCAAGTCAACTGCCGCACTGGAAAGCGCAGTGGCTTCGGTTTTGCTGATTCCGTAAAATTCCTGCATCAACTGAATCATCTCATCCAAAGCAGTTGCAGCAGCTTCGTTCAAGTCTTCATGAAAACCGAATGTGATCCAACCGGCAGGGGTGTTGGCTCTTGGCATATTCAAAGTTTTGTCTTCATGCAGAGTCAATGTAATATCAACCAAATCCATGGGGCATTCAATGGCTGTTCCAGAACTTTCGCCGTCGCCTTGAAGTGCATGGGCGTCTCCTAAAGAAAAGAGAGCACCTTCAACCGAAACGGGCAAAAACAAAGAGCTGCCTCTAACCAACTCCTTGCAGTCAATATTGCCGCCGGAATAACGCGGAGGAGTGGTGGAATGGATTCCGGGCTCGGCCGGAGCCACGCCCATCAAACCAAGAAAAGGAGACAACCCGACCCGAAACTCACGATTGCCGATTGCGCATGTCCCAGTCATTAGAGTTGGATTTAGTTTCCAATCCAATTGAACGCGTTCTTCATCTATGATTCCCAATTTCTCGTTTTGCCAGCTCTGTTTTCCTCCGGCCCAATTCCGCCCGTACCATCCGGGAACAAGGTTGTTCGTCCTTACTTCCAGGACCATTCCAGGTTTGGCTCCCTTAACTGCGAACGGTCCAATGAGCGGATGCCCAGGCTTGGTTTCTTGCTCCCTTGAGTCGTATATGGTTCGTTCTTCAGTTTCCGCTCCAGAATACCCCCACTGGATATCAAGCGTTTTGAGATGGATGGAATCGCCGGATTCGACGGTTAAAATGGGCGAATATTCTTTATTGAAAGAACCATGGAGATATTTCTTTTCTAAACCAATTTTATGTATCATAAATTTCCTCCTACGGGTTAGTTAATAAGGTCTTCCGTTTTAATTATACCAAGTCAAACCGATCTAACAGATTTTTAAAAATGATTGAAAAAAAAAGGAAGCTCCGTAGTGATCTAGAAGGGTGTAAATCCTTCTTTCTTCATATTGTTATGGTTCGTCCTTCCTGCTAAGATATGGGAGGATAATGCACTGATTTGAAAGAAAAATCAGGCTTTTTCCTAAAAAAATAAAAGGATGGTGCCGAATGAACCGAAAATTGTTTAAAACTGCAATGGCTTCCGTGTTGGCGATTGGAATGGTAGGAACTCAAGTGTCGATGCCAGCAACAGCGGCAGAAGATGATTTCAACTTGACGATCATGCATACGAACGACACGCATGCGAACCTCGAGAATATCGCCAAACGTGTCACTTTGGTAAATCAGATCCGCCAGGAAAATCCGAACAACTTATTGTTGGACGCTGGGGATGTTTTCTCTGGAACATTGTATTTCAATACATTCCAAGGCCAAGCAGATTTGGAATTCATGAACTATATGCAATATGACGCGATGGTGTTCGGTAACCATGAATTTGATCTGGGAGCGAGCGCGGAGGGCCATGCTGCACTGGCTGAATTTGTCGGTGGAGCGGATTTTCCTTTCGTAGCGACAAATGTTGATTTTTCGCAAGACCCTTTGATGGCTGGATTCCAAAATTACGTCTATACTACAGAGTTCAATAATGGAGAGATTTATAATGGGATCATCAAAGAAGTTGATGGAGAAGAAATCGGGATTTTCGGTTTAACGACAGAAGAAACAACTGACATCTCTAGCCCAGGAAACGTGGAATTTACAAATTATATCGAAGCAGCAAAAGAAGCAGTAACGGCATTTGAAAATGCGGGAGTCAACAAAATCATCGCGTTGACACACATTGGATTCGATGATTCCGCGATGTATGACAACGATAAATTGCTTGCAGAAGCGGTGGCGGGAATTGACGTAATCGTTGGAGGGCATACACATTCACAGATCATCCCTCCGTTTGAATACAATGGCCACGCTGAACCGACCTTGATTGTCCAGGCCGGTCAGTATAACAATTTCCTCGGTCAATTGGATGTAAGTTTCAATGATAACGGCGCAATTACTTCATATGAAGGCAAATTGAACAAGATTGCAGATGCAGTGGCGGATCCAACGGCACAAGAAATGCTGAAGCCTTATGCAGACGAAATCGAGACGTTGAAAAACACGTCAACTGGAGCAGTAGCGGAAGTGTTCCTGAACGGCGGACGTGGAGAAACTGGGGTACGCGCTTCAGAAACAAACCTTGGCAACCTGATTACGGATGGCATGCTGTCGACTGCCAAATCGATTGATCCGGATACGGTGATTGCGATGCAAAATGGT
>DATHVY010000071.1:0-3616 GCA_035461045.1 Planococcus sp. (in: firmicutes) | reverse complement strand
GTCACTACACACGCCGGCGCATTCACGGCAATCCGGCAAGGCATTCAAGAATATAGTAAAAACTATTTGTTTCTTGTTTTGGCATTTGGTTGGGTGTTTGCATCATTTCTACAGGGTATTGCAGGCTTCGGTGCACCCATTGCCGTTGTTGCCCCGCTCCTAATCGGAATTGGTGTTAAGCCGGTCACTGCGGTTGTCATTCCATTGATTGGGCATGCATGGGCGAATATGTTCGGTACGCTCGCCGTATCTTGGCTTGCTACAATCAACATTGTCGATTTTGAAGATCCGGCCTTGGCAGCGCTTTACATGGCGATTCTTCTATGGATTCCGAACATTGTTGCCGGTTTGATGATTTGCTGGCTTTTCGCTAAGTGGAAAGGTGTTAAAGAAGGAATATGGGCAGTACTTATCATTTCGTTGATTCATGGTGGCGGTCAACTTGTGCTTACACAGGTCAACCCGACACTGAGTAATTTTATCCCAACGATCATTGCGCTTGGCGCTCTATTCCTTCTCGCTAAATGGGATCGGTATAGCGAGAAATCGGAATCAGAAGATGAAACCGAAATTTTGGAAGAACGTGGTTCAGAGGACGAAGTAGAAGAAACCGATCTTTCCATGAACCAGGCTTTTGTGCCGTATTATGTCTTGACCATATTATCTGTTCTGATGTTAGGCATTCCATTCATCCAGGATTTCCTCGGACAGTTCGCGTGGGGCATCCCGTTTCCAGGAGTTGAAACCGGTTATGGTTTTGAGGTAGAAGGTGCAGAAGCCTATTCACCAATTGCGCCGTTGACCCACCCCGGAATCTACCTTTTGATTGCATCAATTATCGGGTATTTTTGGTTTAAGTCCAAAAATGCATATAAGGATGATTCCATGAAAAAAATCCGTAAAGGGGTCTTAGATAACGGAATCGGCGCATCTTTGGCCATCATTGCATTCCTTACCATGACCCAAGTGCTTGAACATGCCGGACAGACGACCGTGCTGGCTCTTGGCATCGGTGAAGTATCGACACCAATTGTCTATGTGGCTCTGGCCAACTTGATCGGCATTACGGGAGCGTTCATGACAAGTTCAAACACGAGTTCGAACATCCTGTTTTCTCCGCTTCATCAAAATGTGGTTGGCAGTATGGAAGGACTTAGCTTAGCGCATGTTCTTGCTGCTCAATCAGCAGGTGGTGCCATCGGAAACTCGATCGCTCCAGCCAATGTTATTTTAGGAACAAGCACTGCCGGGATAAAAGGCAAAGATTCGGAAGTGTTCAAACCGACCATCATTTTCTGTGTAATCTCAGGCGTATTGGTTTCGATTGCTTCCATTATTCTTCATTTGTTCTTCCCAGGCTGATTTGGAAAGAGCAACTACAAGACAAAAAGGACCTGTGCAGGTCCTTTTGTCTTGTTCATTTAGTTTTGCGAAGTAATGAAAGTGACGAGCATGGGATCTTCTGAGATGAATGTTTTTTACTCACTAAATTTTTCGCTGAAACTTCTTATACGCAGTATTTTTTCCATTTTGGGTTTTGTTAACCGGAATTGTTTTTTAATCGTTCTCCTTCATAAAAGAGAACGACCGTCAGGCAACCATTTTCAGCTGAATAGTGGTATAATAGAAGTATAAACAAACCTTTAGGAGGAATTACATGGCTACTGCACGTGAAATGAGTCTGGTCAACAAAGATTTTTTGGTGGAGGAATTGGGATTAAAACAGCATGCAAACTCCAGCATCTTTACAAGCGAAGACTGTTTTGTGCTGTCACCATCAGTCCAACGATATGAAAAAGGGTTTGACATCAGTGAGTTCAATTTAGCCAAATATAATCCAGAACGTCAACAGGGCTTTCTGATTGTGCGATATATGGATACTTTCTTAATGGCAAAACTTGAAAGCTTCATCGAAAAAATGATGCCGCCTGAATTGCAAATTACGAAGAAAAACACGAAACCTCACTGGAAATTCACAGTGGCTGAAAACCCAGCCTATCATATCGTCAATACACAAAACAAGGAATTGCGTTATGCTTTGCAAGAACCATCCAAAAAGCAGATTGTATCCTATTTCAACAAATTGTAATGTAATCCCGCTGCCTAACTGGCAGTGGGATTTTTTTTATAAATCCTGCGCACTCGGTTTCCATTCACAATTAGTGGTAGTATAGCTTTATTGAATACTCAGATTGAACGGATGTGAATCAATGGAACAGAAAAAATACACGGTGAAAGACCGGGAGTTTTGGAAAATCATTATCAGCTTACTGCTTGCCTCCCTTTTTATTTTTGCAAACCTGTATGCGGTCCAGCCGCTCTTGCCGGTTTTTGTGGAAGAGTTCCAAGTATCCGTTTCCACTTCCAGCTTGGCCCTGTCGCTTACCATCATTGGCCTGATTGCCGGTTTGATCGTCTTGGGATTTTTCTCGGACCGCAATGGCAGAAGGCCTTATATTCTCTATTCGCTTCTCGGTTCCGCCATTCCCTTTTTTATTATCCCTTTAACCGACTCTTTCGCTTTGTTTTTGATCCTAAGGTTTATCCAGGGCTTTGCCCTTGCTGGCGTGCCGGCTGCTGCCTTGGCCTATATCAGCGAAGAGATCGACCGGAAGAATATTGCTTATGCCACAGCTTTATACATATCCAGCAATGCGCTGGGCGGAATGCTCGGACGTGTGCTTACAGGCTTCTTAACTGATACTTTTTCATGGCAAGTGGCGTTTTACTTTTTCGCTGTTACAGGACTCGTCCTTTTTGCGGCGGTTTGGCTGCTGCTTCCGCGCTCACAAAACTTTGAACCAAGCAACGCCACCTTCAGTAAAGATATTCAAGGGTTTTTGTATCATCTGAAAAACCCCGCCTTGCTTGTCGTTTTCGGCCTGGGTGCCATCCTTCAGATTTCGTTTACCGGCGTTTGGACCTATTTGCCGTTTCACTTGGAGGCACCCCCTTATTCCATGTCGCTCCAAGCCATATCATATTTGTTTTTCGCCTACGGCATCGGCGTCATCGGTTCCCCTCTTGCAGGGCGGGCTGCTGAAAGATGGGGATTAAGAAGAGTTCGTTTGGCAGGCGTATTTATCCTCTCAGCAGGCATTTTCATGACCTTAAGCCCTTATTTATGGCTGATTGTCATTGGACTTTGTTTAACCTGCCTTGGATTTTTCACCGCCCATTCACTAACTGCCGCATCAGTCGGTCAGCAAGCCACTCATCATAAAGGCAGTGCTTCCAGCCTCTACCTGGTGTCTTACTATATCGGTGTGGCTCTCGGAAGCTCCAGCCTCGGCCCTTTATGGCTGGCCACCGGCTGGTCCGGACTTGTTTGGGTAACTGCGGCTTTGCCGGTCATCTATGTAATCGGCGTCACGCAAATCCGGCGAAACAAATTAAAAAACGCGCCTCAGCAAAGTTGAGACGCGTTTTTCTATGGAGAAAATAAGTTATTCAGTGAAGACTGTCGGTATGTTCATTAAATCGATTCCCCATACGAGTGGCAGGAAGTACAGCACTGCCAGTGTCGTAAAGAAAATACCGAAAATATTCAACGCAAAACCGGTTTTCGCCATATCCGGAATCCTCAGATACCCTGATCCGAAAACCACCGCGTTTG
>DATHVY010000070.1:0-3147 GCA_035461045.1 Planococcus sp. (in: firmicutes) | reverse complement strand
CAAATTCCCGCCCGTCTTCATGTGGGCACTATAGGTGTTGCACCTGCAGGAGAAGGGCCGATTGATACCACCCCTCCGGATGTCCACGGGGGCAATGTGGACAATTGGCAAATCGGTTCTGGAACCACTATGTACTACCCCGTCCATGTATCCGGGGCCCTTCTCTCTTTGGGAGATTCTCATTTGGCACAAGGAAATGGCGAGTTAAGTGGAACTGGCATCGAAGCGTCGTTGAATTGCCTCATCAGAGTAGTAGTAAGAAAAGACCTTTCCCTGTCGCTGCCGGTTCTTGAAACAAAAGAAGATTGGATCATCCATGCTTTTCATCCGGACTTGGAGGAAGCCGTCCGGATTGGCTCTTTGGAAACATTAAAGTTTCTGGAAAGCTATTGCGGCATGAGCAAAGCCGATGCCTATTCGTTTATCAGCGTTTCTGCAGACCTGCAAATCACACAAGTGGTCAATCAAAACAAAGGGATTCATCTGGCACTTCCGAAAAAAGCTTTTCTAAAGTTGGACGACTGAAGTTTAGTGTCTCTTAACTTAGACTCTGCTCACCACATGGTATTTCAGTTAGGAAAGTGAGGGATCCCCATGAAAAATCGTGATCGTGAAATCAAGGAATATTTCCGTAAATTGGACCGCAGTTTCTTTATGGATAGCCACAAGGGGTTGGCGGGATTGGATGAAGCCATTCCCATCGGCCATAAACAAACCATTTCCCAGCCTTCTCTTGTCTTGCAGATGACGTTGGCATTGGAACTTCAACCGGACTCCAGAACCTTGGAAATCGGGACAGGATCGGGCTTTCAGACCGCACTGCTGGCTGAGTTCTCAGAGTCTGTATGGACAGTGGAACGCATCAAGGAGCTGCATGAACGGGCTAAAGAAAGGTTGGGCGAAGCCGGTTTCACTAACATTCACTTCAAACTGGATGACGGAAGTTATGGCTGGAAAGAACATGCCCCTTATGACCGGATCATGGTAACGGCCGCAGCTGCAGAAATTCCGCAAGAGCTGGTCGACCAGCTCAAACCAGGCGGCAAAATGGTCATACCGGTTGGAACCTCTTTCCGCCAGGAGCTTTTGCTTGTAGAAAAAGATGAAAATAGCGAAGTTTCTTCCACTTACTTGATGGACGTCTTATTCGTCCGGCTCAAAGGAAAATACGAATAACAAAAAAACTGGCCTTCGTCCCATTTTCCCGGAATCGAAGGTCAGCCTTTTTGTCCTGCGGCATCTGCCGGCAACGGGCGAGGAGCTGCCGCTTTATACCATTGATAGCAGAGAATTGTGATCAAAGCCAGGTCGATCAAGTCCCCCCCATAGTACATGAGCATACCGCCTGTTTGGGCTTCTTCTCTAGGCACGCCCACCGGTGGCGAGGCATAAATGTGTTTGGACAGGATTTTATGTGCAGCCAGGGCCAATATTAAAACAACCGAACGGTAGAGAAATGAATATCGATGGGTCGTAAGGTCAATATAAATGATGGAAATCGTAAAGAGGTAACCCGCCAGGAATACATGCAAATGGATCATAATATGCAGCACCAGCGATTGGTGCATCAGCATATACAAATCTGTCGTATAGAGGACAGCCAGCCCTCCGAGGTTGAGAATCGCCGCTACTAGCGGATTGCTAAGAAAATGGATAGGCCCGCTTTTCAACAAACGCGAAAGCTGCCTCCCCGCTGTCACAGGCAGCGACCTTAACAGTAAGGTCATGGGTCTGGCAAATACCAGAAGAATCGGCGACAGCATGCCGAGCAATAGATGGCCGGCCATATGTGCGACGAAATCCGTCTGTGCACGCTCTGCCAACGGGCCAACTAAAGCTGCCATAGCGGCTAAAACCCCAGTGTACCAAAAGAAATAACGGGATGGAGGCCATTTTCTATAAAGCTTACTGGTCAAAATTCCTGCAATCGGATAGAGGGTCAAAGCCAAAATCACAACTAAAATGAGGGCCGCTTCATAGACAGTGCCTGCTGTATGAGTAGAATGGCCACTGTGCATATTATTTTCCCTCTTTCATTTTTCGTGCCGGTTTTCTCGTTTGCTTCAAAATCACAAGTCCAGTTAAAAGAAGGATTCCCCCTCCAATATTCCATGTCAGGTCATAAGGCAGAATATCTACTCCATACCGAATCTGATGCAGCCTCAAAACTTTGTGCATCACGATTCCGTCAAACAACTGAAAGCCGCCGGCCCCAAGGAAAACTGCGCCCACCCAACGCTTCGGCCATAAAGCATTTCTTCTTCGAAGATCCGAAAAAAGAAAAAGGGCTCCTATTCCGACAAACCAGGCAAAGGCGTTCAGCAACCCATCAGCAAAAATGCCGGCCTGCCTAGTAGAAAGATCGTAGAAATGATGCCATTGAAGAAGTTGGTGAAATATCACTTCATCAACAAAAGCCATAGTCCCTATACCGAAAAAAACGCCTGACCAATAATTTCGGGAAGAGTAAACAGCTCGATTCTTCATATTTGTAAAAGCCTGTGGATACTCTGAATTGGCGAACATTGGAAGCTCTCCCCTTTACGCATTTTTTTAAAACTACCCTTAAACTAGTTCTTTCAAACTCCTTTAACTCCATTTGAGCGTTTTTCTGTAAAAAAAATAGTATAAAAGACTCTCGTGAAACAGGAAGGAAATTAATTCTTTTTTGATATTAACAATTATTCTTTTTGAAAAATGAGGGGAGTATAGGAGATGAAATAAAATCCTTGTTGAAAAGCCCCTAATCGCATAAAATTTAAGTAGGTAAGAGTTATCATCCACTCGCGGATAGCACGACCCTTGAATCATTCTTTCAGTCGAACTTCATCTGATGCCGTACACCTGACTGGATGCTTTCAATCGGATAAAGGAGCTTAATAAATGCACAATACTCAAAAAATACAGAAAGAAACTGGAGGCTATATTTCCACCTTGCTGCGTGATTATTTCGGCAAAGGACCCTCCTCCGTCTTTGTTACTGTCAATAAACCTTTTATCACCTTCTATCTTAGCGGCTTTTTATCTCCAACCGAAAGAATCCTCTTGAAACAAAACGAGACAAGAAGAATTCTCGAAACTCGGGATTTGTTGATGAACGACCTGGAAGAAGAAATCAAACTTCAGCTGCATAAAATCGCCCAACTG